>JBLHJZ010000558.1:0-3830 GCA_047619515.1 Saprospiraceae bacterium
TGCTTCCCAAAAAATTCTTGATCCTGCAAGAAGATTTTTGTTTTTACATTTTTATATTGCGGACCGGCAGAAAAACTGCTCCCCCAAACGCTCGGTGCTCTTCCTCCAACAGGCCCTGCCAATTTTTCATCTTCTATAAACATAGATTCTTCCTTACTAAAAGTCAGTACATATGTTTTTTCTAACCAAGGTTTCATATTAGCTGCCATTTGCTTTTTTTGCGCTTCGCTCATTTGACCCCCGCGGTTCCAGCGACTCATGTCCATAGTCGTTTTGGAAAAATAATACGCTTTGCCTTGAAAATCTTGGGCACTTAAGTTTACCGATAGTAAAAGTGTAAATGCGACAATACTGAGTGTAGTAATGGTTGATTTCATATTGAAAATAAAAGTTAAACAAATTGTTGAACAAAAATATAAAAACAGTAAACGTCTTTACAGTTGTTTGTTAAAAGATTAACATTCTGACGGTGTTAAAGTTGCTAAAAAGTCGGTTTGAATAGGAATTAGATTGAGTTATTCTCTTATTTGCCAAAAAACGTGTAGTTAAAAGAAAACGACCATAAGACATATGTGATCCAAAGCATCAAATTTTGGAGCGAACATAATGCTTGTAAAGGCACAAAGGGGAACCTTTTAGCACATTCCCCTGTTCGAAAATATCCAGCCCTGTAACAAATTCCTGCAATGCTTCATCTGAGGTTGTGCTCACTGGTATTTCATTTTCCGGATATATAACTTTTTTAATTTCTATTGACTGATAGGCCATTAGAACGAATAAAGTAGCAGTCATTAAATAAGCAATTGGTTTTTTGAGTTGGAACAAAGTGATTATTATTAGTTAGAAAACAATTCAATACTATTACAAAATATTGATTTTCAGCTAACTAATCTGAGGTATTGTCTATTTTCCTAATAAAATTTATTTTTTAATGTTGAAACTTTAATTTTTGTATTTCAGTAGTATATCGAATAATGTGGGTTTTCATATTGGATTGGCTTTTTTTCAATGTACCACTTTTGGCGCAACAGACGAACCTCGAATCTTGATCTATTAATACGACATTACATAATCAAATTGGATAATTGTGGAATTTAGATGCATATTGACATCGAAAAAAAAGAGTAAAGTAATCACCAATCTTTTGTTAATATCTAGGAGCTATTGGCTAGCAGATGCGTTCATAAAACTGTATTTTCGTTTTAATTAAGAATGTATGACAGAGACCCAATTCAAACCTATTATTGTAGTAATTGAAGAAGCATACGAGATACCGCAACTCAACGCTACCCGAAAAATATCTGCCTTATTGCCCCACGATTATTACGAGTCAAATAAACAATACCCGGTCCTTTATTTGCAGGATGGCCAGAATCTATTTAACCCATTGGCGCCATATGGCGATTGGGCAATAGATAAATCGATGGCAAAATTAGCGGAATATGGGCATGGCGATGTTATTATTATCGCCATTGATCACGGTGATGAGGAGCGTATTTCGGAATACCTTCCTTACTATCATCCCAGATTTGGTGAAGGAAAAGGATCATTCTATATTCAGTTTATGATCGAAAAACTTATTCCTTATATAAATTCTCACTACCGGACTTTGACCGACTTTCAGCATACCGGAATTGGCGGAAGCTCCATGGGTGGATTGATAAGTTATCACGCCGGTTTAATGAACCCCGGAGTCTTCGGGAAAATGATGATCTTTTCTCCAAGTTTATGGATGTCCAAAATGATCTTTGAACATACAAAGACTTTTGAACCGTTAAACCAATCAAGAATTTATTTATATGCGGGGGGTCAGGAGAGTAAACAACACTTGCCAAATGCCAAAAGACTTGAAGCGATAATTCGAAAAAAAATGGTTGAGGGACATCAAATAGATTTTAATTTTTCAGTTAATTTAGAGGCTCAGCACAATGAAGTGTATTGGAGAGAAGAATTTCCTAAGGCCCTTAAATGGCTCTTTTTTTAATAAAATATGACAGTATTTAAACAGATTTCTAAATTGAATACCGAGATGGACATGATTATTCCTTGTTACAAGGGTGACATGGACCAAGTTCAGCAGTATATTCCAATCGATAATCCCGACTTTGATGGGTCGTTTTCCAGCTTTCAAATGTTCTACGGAAAGACCGGAAACAGAATTTATCTGCTAGGGTTAGGCGAGAAAAAAGATGCAGTAAAAATCGAGCAGGCTTTTCAGAAGTTGTGCTTCGAGATGAAAAAATACTGGAATAAGGATATCCAGATTAATGCAGATAATTTTTCTTCCGAAGAGATTAAAAAAGCCGCGATTGGAATGCAACTGGCGACCTACGAAATAGCACAGTTTAAATCGGAGCCAATTGCTTCGGAAAAGATAACCGTTGCATTTACCTGTTCCGAAGCGAATATTAAGGCATTTGAAGAGGGAAAACAAATTGGGGAAACGATCAATCGAATAAAAGCGCTGATAGATGCACCTGCAAATCATAAAACGCCTGAGTTCCTGGGTCAATGGGCCATGGACTCTGCAGCTGAAAGTAATTATAAATGTACCGTCCTTCATCAGAAAGAGTTGGTCGAACAAAAATTCGAAGCTGTATTAGCGGTAGGTAAAGGAAGTGTTCATCCTCCTGTGGTTATTATTAACGAATACCTGCCTAAAAAGGGTAAGGCCGTAGATATTGGTTTGGTTGGAAAAGGGATAACCTTCGACTCCGGTGGCCTATCTATTAAACCATCACAAAACCTCCACTATATGAAAAGTGATATGGGAGGAGCGGCTGTGGTTTTAGGAGTGGTGGAAGTGGCAGCCCGATTAAAACTCGATATAAATATTGTTGGTGTTGTAGCTTCAGCAGAAAACGCTGTGGACGCTAGTAGTTACAGGCCAGGAGACGTAATTAATTCGTACTCTGGCAAAACAATTGAAATAATTGACACCGATGCCGAAGGAAGACTAGTTTTGGCAGATGCACTTAGTTTTATAATTAAGAAGTATCAACCTGAACAGCTTATCGATCTGGCTACTTTAACCGGAAGCGTGGTGCGTACTCTCGGTTTTGCAGCGGCGGGTATGTTTACCTCTAACAACGAAATGGCAGAGCGTATGTCGGTAATTGGCGAAGAAGTTCATGAAAGGGTTTGGAGACTTCCATTGTACGAGGATTTTGAAAGTGATTTACATTCCGATATTGCTGATATTCGTAACTTTAGTGGAAAGCCTATTGGCGGTGCGATCAATGCTGCAAAATTCTTGGAGTCTTTCACCGAATCTCATAAAAACTGGATGCACCTTGATATTGCAGGAGTTGCATTTGGAGATTCTAATTATTCAAAAATGAAAAGCGCCTCGGGTTATGGAATCCAGCTGCTTACTGCATATCTTAAATCATTAATTTAACAACAATGGCTCAACGTACCTTAAATTTCCTTTGTATATCGACGTATTTTAAAGGTGTAGATTTTCTGAAAAGCTGTAAAGCAGAAGGGAATAATGTATATCTAATGACGAATAAGTCTCTGGAACATGAAAGTTGGCCTTGGGATTCGATCGAAGATGTTTATTATATAGAGACTTGGAATCAGGAGGATATAACGAAAGGGATTGCGTATAAATCGCGAGCTATTAAATTTGATCGTTTTGTAGCCCTGGACGATTTTGATGTTGAAAAAGTTGCCTTGCTAAGAGAGCATTTTAGAATGCCTGGTATGGGGAGAACCACTTCACATTATTTCAGGGATAAGCTCGCAATGCGTTTCAGGGCAAAGGAAAAAGGCGTAAACGTTCCTGAATTCACCTCCTTGTTCAACGATGATGAAGTGAATTTATA
>JBLHJZ010000559.1:0-3828 GCA_047619515.1 Saprospiraceae bacterium
TATTAGGAAATTCCATTATTTACCGTACTTTTATGCCGGGTATGCTAACCTTGTTGACATTTTTCAGCTGCCTATATCCTAACCTAATATTACCAAGTTATTAATTTTAATTGCTTCTATCTGGAAGCGGTTTATTATTTTATTTTATTTTTTAATGTAATTCAAAAAAAAATTATGAAAAAAAATTTACTGATTATCGGGATGGTATTCATCTCAGCAACTTTCTGTTTTTCACAACGCGTTATACTTGACTTTGAACCAGCGGGTAACACAGGCTGGTTTACCTCTTTTGGCGCAGATGCCTGGGTGGTTGAATCTCAGTTTCAAATTATCGCCAATCCGGATGCGAGCGGAATTAATCCAAGCGATAGTGTAGGTCTCTACATTGAGCCTAACGAAGGAGAACCTTGGCAGGGTATGTTTTATAAGCCTGCAGATTTGGGCGATGCTAATATTGATTTCACTACTGGCTTCACTGAGTTATGTGTCGATGTCTGGGTAGCGGCTACAGCAACGGTTGTCCTCAAAGCAGAGGTCAATTCCACTGGAGAACAACATGAAAGCATGCCTTTAAACGTAACCACTACAGGAGCATGGACAGAAGTATGTTTTGATTTTGCAGGAACGGCTGTGGATGGTAAAATGGTAGAAACTTTCGTGATATTTTTTAATATCGGAACCGTACCGGGATCTGTTACCAATCATTACTTTGATAACGTTGTCCAGACTGGTATTCTTAGCAGTGTAAACTACATCGAAAATTCTGCATTCCAGGTATACCCTAATCCGGTGAATGATGTGCTACATTTTAATGCAGATTTCCAGGTAGATCAAGTTATCGTTACGGATATAGTCGGTAAAGAATTGATCCGGTCTACTGCAACTCGAGGAGAGGTTTCCGTAGCAGGTTTGCCATTGGGTGTTTATACTATTAGCTTTACAGACGAACAAGGTAGAATGGGTTCTACGAAATTTGTGAAGTTGTAAGAAAATAATACATCTTAGTCCTTGAAAGAGGCTATGGTAAGAGACGAGGCGCATCAAATCATTTGATAACGCTGTTGAAAAGTCTTTTACCGTAGCCTCTTTTTTAATAACCACGAAATGGTTGAAGACACATGTAAAGAGAATTGAACCCCTTAAGGGTTCCCTCCGTCTTTTATCACCCACCTATTTACATTAAATCCCTTCGGGATAACTCCCAAATAAAAAAGCTGCCAGTGAATCACTGGCAGCTTTTTTATTTTTCCGGGCTTTGGGAGTGTACTTATATGCTCAAGGCATTCTCGTTACAAAATCGATTCATAGACTGACCTCTTCATTATAAGGAATAATAGGAGAATGGTCGAAGTCCAGAATTTCAAAAGGGTCGTATTCCAACACCTTCATTCTGCGTTTTTTTGCGCTGATTTTTCTAATTTTCAGCAAGCGGTAAATGAGTTTTATTTTTTTCATAATTCAGGGATTTGTAGTTGTTTATATAGTAACGAATTTTAGACGGTGTTTGTTGGTTAAAATTAGCTTAAATATTAGTTTTTGTGATATAATTTTTCAAGGCTATCATTACCGGTCAATAAAATATTCCGGGAGCGCGCTATATCCCGGGCAAGTCACCAGGTTTTAACTTTAAACCATACGGATGAAAATTTGTACTTTTACGCAAAATAGTATTGTATTTTGGATTATGAGTTTACACTAAAAATTATATGAGTTGTTAAATCAGGTAGGTTTTAAAACCCTGCCTGGTTTGTATAGCGCTCAAAAACATCAGTTACTTTAAAACAAAAATCATGGAAATCATCATCACCTTACTCGTCAATGCCATCGCCTTTTATGCGGCAGCCAGCTTACTTAAAGGCGTAAGTATCAGGAGTTTCGGACAAGCTATTGTTTTAGCTATTATCATTGCGATACTCAATGTTACTTTAGGTTTTTTACTTAAAGCGGTAACCTTGGGTATACTATCATTAGGAATCTTTACCCTATTACTAGATGCCATCTTAATCAAGGTCGCCGACTATTTTCTTAAAGGATTTGAGGTAAGAAATTTTTGGTGGGCTTTATTACTTGCGGTGGTCACTGCGGTAATTCATAGTGTCATTGGTTGGGTGTTTTAGTATTTAGCAGTAGGGACACACCGCCATACATTTGTGGATTTCGCACTTTTTTTAATTAACCATAAAGTTTAATGCTCGTGGATTTTCTAAAAAATGGATTTTTCCTTTTAGCTGCTTTTACACTAGTGCATCAACCCAATAATTTCGTTATACTATGGCGAAGTCATCGTCCTACCAGACAAGGCGCAAAAAACGGAGTCCCGATCTAGCATCGGGATGAGTATTTTTGTAACGACGTATGGTGGGATGAGGACGAGTCATAGGGTATCGTGTGTATGGGTTGGTGCACTAGGTAGCCACTATATTTTTGAATAAAGCCACGAATTAGCACAAATTGACACGAATAAATACAGTGGCACATTCGTGAAAATTCATGATAATTCGTGGCTTTATTTTCATGTTACTTTCTCCGAATGTCGAAAACCTAATGCCGATTTTCCTATAATTTATAAAGGTCAGATTACCAAATTAAGCAATCATCTTTATAAAATTCGGGATGATACCTATTTTTTGTAAGTGAAATAAGGACTAATGTCAATACCTTATCAAGAAGCCAAACCAATGGCCTTCCTTTCGTTCTCTGTTTTTACAAACTTCATTTTATTGATAGCATTGATGTAGGCCTGGGCAGAGGCCATTACAATATCTTCGTCTTGGCCAAAACCGAAGTAAAGGGTGTCATTATACAAAACCCGGAGGCTGATCTTACCGGACTCCCGTGTACCATGTACGAGGGAATCCATATGAAATTTATCCAATTTCAAACGTTGTCCAATAATAGCATCGATAGCATTAAGCGCAGCATCGATAGAACCGGCACCACCGGCACTGGCGCTGACCAAATCACCGTTGATATTTAACTCGACTGTTGCTACAGGCTTTAATTGCTTTCCTGAAACCACGTGTACATCTACGATTTTGACATTATTATTATTGAGCTTACCATCCATCATCATAATCAAATCATCATCGCAGATATCTTTATTATCATCCGCCATGATTAGAAAACGTTGGTAAACGTCTTCCAGCTCCTTTTTTTCTAATTTAAAATCCAAGCGATCCAAGTGATACCGCAAAGCTGCTTTTCCACTTCTGGCCGTTAGGATGATAGAAGATTCACTAACACCCACATCTTCGGGAGCGATCACCTCATAGTTTTCCCGGTTTTTAATCACCCCATCCTGATGAATCCCACTCGAATGTGCAAAAGCATTAGCACCAACAATCGCCTTATTCGGCTGTACCGGCATATTCATCATTCTGGAAACCATTTGACTCATTTCATTGAGCCTTCTGCAATTGATATTCGAATGTAAATTCAAACTAGCATGGGTTTTTATAATCATAGCCACTTCCTCTAACGAAGTATTCCCGGCACGCTCCCCTATTCCATTTATAGTTACCTCTACCTGACGAGCCCCATTTGTTATTCCGGCAATCGTATTGGCGGTGGCCATTCCAAGGTCATTATGACAATGAACAGAAAGCATTGCTTTATGGACATTTGATACATTTTCCATCAGAAATTTGATCTTTTCTCCATATTGCCAGGGCAAACAATAGCCAGTAGTATCCGGAATATTGATCACAGTAGCTCCTGCCTTAATCACCGCTTCGACCATTTGAGCCAAGAACACATTATCTGCTCTACCGGCATCTTCTGCATAAAACTCTACATCTTCGACATATTTCTTGGCAAATTTTACGGCAG
>JBLHJZ010000560.1:0-3820 GCA_047619515.1 Saprospiraceae bacterium
CTGTATAAAACCAGCCAGTTTTCTAAAGCAATTTTGTCCTTTGATGAGGCAATAAACCTATCAGACCAGCCCAATCCTTTGTTTTATTATCGCCGGGCATTATGTTTTCATATTTCTGATGAATTGGGAAAAGGCCTGGAAGATTATAATAAAACAATTGTCCTAGACCCAGGTAATACAGAAGCTTATTATAATCGGGCAATCATCAAAAAAGAATTAAATGACAGTGAAGGGGCTTGCAATGATTATAGGTCTGCGATACAGCTTGGCCTAAATATTTCAAATAAAACACTCTGCGAAAACTAGTTGGTGGTATTTTTTTTAGTGTTTGGCAATGATTAACTTCCCTTGTTTTGAATTCTTCAATATTTGAAGAATAGCCAGAAGTTAATTACTTGGCCAATTATACCTTGCTTTTAAAGTAAAATAGCTAATTTTGCAGTCTAATTAAAAGATTTTATAATATAGAAATAACACTAATATTGTATTAATTTTTTTCTTAGATTAATCTTAAACTACACAAAAATGAATGGGAAAGCGATTAAAACACGTTATTCAGACCAGGAATTAAAAGAATTTGAAACCCTAGTCGACAAAAAATTAGAAACTGCCCGGGTAGAGTTAACCTTTTACAGGAGCATATTGTCTGATATGGCAGACAACCCTGATTCAAAGATTAGAGGTCTTGATGATGGTATTGGAACGCAGGAAAATGAAAGAACTACTACTTTGGCTGGTCGCCTAAAAAAACACATTCAGCATTTGGAAAACGCAAAAATCCGAATTCAAAACAAAGTTTACGGAATTTGTAGAGTTTCCGGCAAATTAATCTCGAAACAAAGATTAATGGCCGTTCCTCATGCAACGTTAAGTATTGAAGCTAAACAGGCAAAAACCAGCTAATAGCGCCTTAATTCAAAGAAACCTTAAAAAAAATAGTGATTGTACTAGTATAAGTGCAATCACTATTTTATTTTGGCACTTCGAAAACACTTTAGTTCAATACTCGTTTCTATACCAACGACGAAATGGTAGGGGGAATCGGCAAGAGTCATTTGGGAATGAGTTGAATGTAATGAAACCTTGATTTTACATCGGGGTATAAAGCAGACAGTTATTAGTAACCTGTTCCTAAATATTGGCGGGTGAATTTTAAGGTATAAACAGCGTTGCCCTAGCTGCATTTCAAATTGTCGTATTTTAAGCGCAAGAGTTTCCAGAAAACTTGGAATTCTGGAAGTGCTACCACTGACAAAATAAAATACACCCGTTGTCCTTGAATCTATAACAAGAATAATATATAAATAACGGCTATTTGGTAAAAAAGAATAGCATCACTTTTACATCTTGAGCAAAACAACAAAAGTAATTCTGGTCGTTCTTTTAGTTTTGATAATCGATCAAAGCTTAAAAATTTGGATAAAAACCAGCATGGCACTTAATGAAGACATTCCAATATTAGGAATGGAATGGGCCCGACTCCATTTTGTAGAAAACCCGGGAATGGCTTTTGGCTGGAAACTCCCCGAACCCTATGGAAAACTCTTACTAAGCCTATTCAGGATTTTTGCTGTGTCTATATTAATATACTTCATTCGACAACTCATCCAGGCCAAAGCAAAACCCGGCCTTCTGATTAGTTTTGGATTGATCCTGGCAGGGGCAATCGGGAACATCATTGACAGTGCGTTTTACGGACTAATTTTTTCTGATTCCTTTCACGGGGTGGCGACTATGTTTCCTGAGGGTAATGGTTATGCTGGGTTTCTTCATGGGAAAGTAGTGGATATGTTCTATTTTCCTATGTTTAAAGGAAACTTTCCTGAATGGTTTCCTTTTTGGAGCGGAGAGCGTTTCTTATTCTTTCGCCCCGTTTTTAATATTGCGGATGCTTCCATTACGGTTGGTGTTCTTTGTATTATTACTTTCCATAGGAGCTTCTTTGGCTCAAAAGAGGGCGCACTAACCAGTGAGCAGGAAGAAGAGGAACCGGTGGTATCACCAGAGAGTAATGCTGACATCTCCACGATAGATGTAGATGATGTACAAAAAAATAATGGCGATATTCTTTAGAACATCGCCATTATTGGGGAGTTTAAAATGGTTTTGGTTAATGTTTTTCAACCACTAAAAAAGCGTCTACTGCCTTAAGAACATCCTGGATTTTTAGATAGTCAATACTGTAGTGAATGAATTTACCTTCTCTGGTAGTAATGACGATACCGGCCAATCTTAGGATTCGTAAATGCTGTGAAGTAATGGACTGCTCTAGCTTTAAGGTATTGTAAATTTTGTTCACGTTTATCGTTTCATGTTTGTCGATAAACTCAAGAATTTTCATCCTTAAAGGATGTGCAAGAGCCCGTAATACCTCAGATGAGACATGAAGCTTTTCACTGTTAATGTTAATTCTAGCTTTTCTCATAGATGCGGTTTTATTATATGAAATAATTAAAAATTACATAAATATGGGATTTTTTTTTATTTCTACAAAATAAAACACGAAAAAAGCTGTAAAACCAATGGCTTTACAGCTTTTTCTGTCGTAGACAGCGATAAAATGACGTATATTTAGTATTTTAATTTAATTTAAAACACGAATCCGTTATTTATAAAAATCAAACTTTTACGCCGCTAACTCCTCTACTAATCGGGAAATCTGGGATAATCGGTCTTTATCTAAAGAATAATAGATAAATTTACCCTGCCGATCAGTTGCTACAACGCCTGCCCTCCTTAAAATAGCAAGGTGCTGAGATGCAACAGATTGTTCTAATCTGAGTTTGATGTAAATATCCGTCACGGTCATTTTTTGATTTTCCTCCAATAAATCAATAATGCTTTGACGTAATTTGTGATTAACAGCCCTCAATACTAGTACCGCTTTTCTGAGTTCTGAATAGTCCAGATGAATGTCGTTTTTCCCCTTTTTTAGAACAACGGTTTCGTTCTTTTGCTTTCTCATATTTATGTTTTTTTAATTAGTTAATACTGCTCCATGGGAGCCAAAAACTATACCAAACTAAACATTACAGTATGTTTTAAGGTGTAATTATACTGATTATTAAGCAAAAATAAAATTTTTAATTAAACAATCGTAAAAAGTTACAATGTGTTTTTTTTTATAATATCTTTTTTGAGACAGTGATATTGGGTGCTTTAAAATAGGAAGGAGAGTAATAGGCTATATCGCTGAATATTTGATTATGGAAGGCCTTGACGGAAAAGGGAATAAGGTGTTGTGCAGCACAGATTACATTACTGTACAATACGTTTTTTGATTCAAAAAGGGGTTTTGTTTTTAATGCGCCATTACCACAAAAGACGAGCGTACCGTCTTGTTCAAAATATTCAGCAAGAGAATCCTGGTCAAGGATAAGATTATGTGTCTTCTTGATTTGGTTTATTGACTGATCATACACTGCCGTATAGACCTCCATCCTTCGGGCATCTATCATTGGTATATAAAATAGCCCCTGACCTTTGTCTTTTTGAGCAGCATAGGCCAATGCCTCCAGCGTATTAACAGCGATTAAGGGCTTATCCAGCGCGTAACAAATTCCTTTTGCCGCTGCAGCGCCAACACGGAGGGCGGTATAAGACCCTGGGCCTGAACTTATGGCCACAGCGTCCAGGTCGTTCAATGACAGCCCTGCCTCCTTAAAACAGGCTTCTATCAGTATAGTAATTACTGCAGCATGGCTATAAGCCTCTTTAGCTTCCTGTACAGAAAGTATTACTTCTTCCCGGGCAATACACACCGAACAGATGTCGGTAGCGGTTTCAATATTTAGAATTAATGGCATCGTAGCTCAAAATT
>JBLHJZ010000561.1:0-3816 GCA_047619515.1 Saprospiraceae bacterium
CTGGCGTTCCTATGGACTTGACTGTAGAGTGTGGAAATGTTCCGCCAGCCCCAACCGTAACAGCGACGGATAATTGTGTGCCAAATATCATGGTGATTTTTGAAGAGCTAATTGAAAATGGGATCTGTGCAGAAAATGTCACGGTCACCCGAACCTGGACTGCGACTGACAATTGCGGCAATACGGTAAGTGCCCAACAGGTCATCACTTCAGCTGATATAGAAGCGCCGGTTTTATCTGGCGTTCCTATGGACTTGACTGTAGAGTGTGGAAATGTTCCGCCAGCCCCAACCGTAACAGCGACGGATAATTGTGTGCCAAATATCATGGTGATTTTTGAAGAGCTAATTGAAGAGGGCATCTGCCCGGAAAATGTCACGGTCACCCGAACCTGGACTGCGACCGACAATTGCGGAAATACGATAAGCGCCCAGCAGGTCATTACTTCGGCTGATACAGAAGCGCCCGTAATAAGTAATCTGCCTCCTGATATTACCGTCCAATGCGATGCGATTCCTATGGCACCTATTGCTACAGCGACCGACAATTGCGATTTAGATGTGGATCTTATATTTGAGGAATTAATTACCGAGCAGAATTGTGAAGACGAATATGTCCTGCTTTGGATCTGGACGGCCACCGATAATTGCGGTAATACCAGGGCTGACACGACTTCTCTTGAGGTGATTGACGATACGGCTCCTATACTTTTCGGAGTGCCTTTTAATATTACGGTTGAGTGTTCGGAGGTCTTGGATCCTCCCTTTCCAACGGCAACAGATAACTGCGACGCAACACCGGAAGTACTTTTTGATGAGATTATGACGGCTCCGACCTGTGATGATTCCTATAAGATATTCAGAACCTGGACGGCAGTGGATAACTGTGGGAATCAAAGTATCCGGACACAGATCATTTCCTTGTTTGATAATACGGCTCCGGTAATTGAATGCCCTAATGATACTATTCTCAACATTATTATTGCAGGAGCGAGTTCCGTGGTTTATACTTTGATTCCTGACGTACAAGATAATTGTGATATTTCTCCGCAAGTGTCTTTTCAAATTGATTTTGGAAATAACGGAACAGTTGATTCATTGGGGATAATGACCTCTTCTTTGCTCACCATAGATTTCCCATTAGGTGTCACAACGGTAATTTTTGAAGCAGAAGATTTTTGTGGAAATACCTCGACTTGTTCGGTACAGATTACCGTAAATGATATGGATCCTCCCGGCTTTACTAATATAGGAGGGCATATTTTCACAGAAGAAAATGAATACCTCGAAGAGGTCGTGGTAAACTTAAACGGAGGAATATCGGGAGTCACGACGACGATTCAAGATGGTTATTATCAATTTACGGGAGTTCCCCAAAGTTATAATTACTTTGTTGAACCTTTTAATAATCAAAACCCGACAAATGGGGTAAGTACCCTGGATGTCATGTTGCTGCAAAGACATATTCTGGAATTAGCATTACTGGATTCGCCTTATAAAATTATTGCAGCAGACATCAATCAGTCAGGCAATGTGTCTACTATTGATGTGGTCGAGTTGCGACAGTTAATACTGGGCATCATTCCCACTTTTCAAATGAATACCTCCTGGCGGTTTGTAGATGCTAATTATCTTTTTCCAAATGACGAGAATCCCTTTGTTTCTTCTTTTCCGGAGTTCTGTTCGATTAATAATCTGGATGCAGCGGTAACCAATCTGGATTTTGTCGGAGTGAAAACCGGAGATTTAAATAACTCAGCAGCGACGAATTTTCAGGGAGAAAGTGATACCAGAAATGCAGCTACTTTCCATTTTAATACCCCGGAACAGTTTTTGGAAAAAGAAGATATGTTTATCGTTCCGATCCGTGCCAGTGATTTTACGAATGTCCTCGGATTTCAGTATAGTCTGCAATATGATCCGGCTGCGCTGGAATTTGCAGGCATTGGCGAAAGCCGCTTACCTTTCTTTAGCCTGGATAATTTCGGGTTTAATTTTACAAATCAAGGCATTCTCACCTGCTCCTGGAACACGGTCAATGAGGTTTCCGCAAACCCGGGCGAAGTATTATTTGAACTAAAATTTAAGGTCAAATCCAAAGGAAGACTAAGCGACTTTTTAAATTTAAATTCAGCCTATACGACAGCAGAATTTTACCAGCAAGGAAATAAAATTTCAAACCTGGATTTACAATTTAAAACTTCCCCCAAAGTAGCCCTGGCTTTTGAGCTATTTCAAAACCGTCCTAACCCGTTCAAAGCGGAAACGATCATCGGGTTTTCTTTAAAAGAAAGTGCCGAAACTATTTTCTCCATCTTCAATGCCTCCGGAAAATTGATTTTCCAAAGTAAAGGAAACTATCCCGAAGGCTACCACGAGATTTCCATAAGCAAAGACCAACTGGAAGGCAATGGCATGTATTTCTACCAGTTGAAAACTTCTGGCGGGAATGCACAACGGAAAATGGTGATGGTGGAGTAGGTCAACCTAAAATGCCCTGGTATAATACAAGGTAAGAGCTTATAGTCAACAGGAATTGTACTTTTGTTTTGGGAAACTCAAAAGCAGTCCTGCCTAGTTTAGCCACCCAATCCGGATCCTCTTCCGTGTTCAGGTTTTGATGATGATCCAGGTGGTTTTTTCTATATTTTTCAATAGAAGTAAATATGGCGTACATCGTTGTATAATTGGTAACCAGGTCATTCCATTTCCTGTTTTTCAAAAAACGATAATGTGTGGCGTCATGCATCAAAATGGCTAGGGCATGCATTCTCGCACCGATGATAATCACCGCCAATAAACTGTGTATAATAAACTCCATAAAATAGCTTTCTTTCCGGTCAACTCGTTAACCTATCTCCCTGGTGTCCTACTCGGAATACTCTCCTCCATGCTCTGATTCAAAGCCTTACAGCAAAGTACTTTTGCCAATGGCTGGGGAGTATTTATTCCTGACAGGCTTACCAACCGGAAAAGCAGGATCCCAATTATCAAAAATATGCTCAACTGACGGAAAAGGCTTCCCAATATTTGAATAAGGAAAACGCGGAACTAGTGATCGCCCATCATGCATTGGCGGAGTATTTTACATTTACTACGGATATTGATGCGATGCCCTGGAATCCGGCGTACGAAATCAGACCGGATCAGCTATGGCGGATAGTCACGGATATCCGGCTGTCGGAGATGGGGTATTATCTATCCGAGAACGAAATAGCACAGGTACATAAACTAAGCAGCCGCTATTTTTTATTACCGGATTATCTTTGACAGAAAATTCTCCAAAAAGCAGTGGAACAAGGCGATGATTTTTTAATAAAAAAACTGGAGACCTGGCGGAATCCGTATCGGGTACGGGCAGAGCAGAATGGGTGGAAAGGTAGAAAAGGTGGGAATGGGTGGAAAGGGTACTAATCGCAGCGAACCTTTTCCGCTCTTCGAACCCTTTCTACCCCTTCCTACCTTCCTTAAAATATATTCCTTACATTGCGTTCTAGTTCGATCCCTAAAGACCAAAATAGTCAAAGTTAAAACCTCCATTCATGATGATAAAAAATATTCTATTAGCCGTTCTTGGTGCAGCTTTTATCGCACTCTTTGCGCAAATCGAAATCGAAAACCCACTTAACCAGGCAGGCCTTCCATTTAACGAAGATGGTCTTCCTATCACCGGGCAGACTTTTGCGGTACTACTCGTCGCCTTTTTTCTTGGAGGCAGGTATGGATTCCTGGCTGTGATAATCTATGTCGCTGCGGGCATCTTTGGCTTACCTGTCTTTGCGGGAGGAGCATCCGGTATTGAAAAATTATATGGAAG
>JBLHJZ010000562.1:0-3792 GCA_047619515.1 Saprospiraceae bacterium
AAACTGACCAGAGATAGAAACCTTGCAGATGATTTATATCAGGAAACTGCCTTAAAGGCCTTCAAATATCAAGACAAATTTGAGGAAAACACTAATATGAAAGGATGGTTAAGTACAATCATGAAAAATTCCTTTATTAATCATTTCAGAAAGAACAAACATCGAAATCAAGCACAGGATGCTACAGGACAAGTCTATCTTCAAAACTATTCCGATGTCACTTCAAGGAATAATGGAGAAATAAATATATACGTTGCTGAAATCAAGAAAATGATTGAAGCGCTTGATGAAGGTATGAAAAAACCATTCTTGATGGCTTATCAGGGTTACAAATATGATGAAATTCAGGAGCTGATGAACCTACCTATGGGCACTATTAAAAGCAGAATCCATAAAGCCCGCAATATTCTAAAAAATCAGATCCGACAAACATTTGAAGAAATAGCTGTATAGGCTTAAAATAACACCTAATTCTACTCAATATGAAACCATTTTTTTTGCAACTCGATATCAATCCTAAACTCTATCTAAAAGATCCCCAGAAAACTACCCTGGGAAGAAAAATTATCGAAAAAAGTGTCTTACTAATAGATGAAATTGGATTAGAGCAGTTTACTTTTAAGAAATTGGCGGAGGAGATACCTTGTTCAGAAGCCACTATTTATCGCTATTTTGAAAACAAACACCGGCTCTTTGTCTATCTGCTCAACTGGTATTGGGAATGGATGATTGCCAGTATTGATCTCAATACTTTGAATATTGAAGAACCTGACAAACGCCTTCGTATGGCTTTAGATATCATTGTAGATACTGCCAATAGAAATATGGCAATAGAATTTGTAGACGAAGATATTTTGCACAAAATAGTAGTACGTGAAGGTGCAAAAGCCTATCATCATAAGTTCGTGGATAATGATAATGAGGATGGATTTTTCCTGGCTTACAAACGATTATGTAATAAACTTGCCGTGATAATCAAGGAAGTAAGGCCCGATTTCCCCTATCCCAGAGCTTTAGCAAGTACCCTGATCGAGACGGCGAACAATAATTTATACTTTGCACGGCACTTACCCAGATTGACTGATTTACAAGTGAAAGAAGATCATAAATCTTTAAATACCCAAGTCAAGGAAATGCTGATATTCTTCTGCTTTGGGTTAATTTTCAACAATTCTAATATCAATCAGTCCTCCCCTTTTATGGGTTGAAAACCTGTATGCTAACAATCTCTTAATTTTCTATACGCTATTGTGCAATCGTATAGCTCTGGCCATGGCATGCATATAAATGAATATTTATTCTTAACAATTTTATACAATCATTAAATCGGTAAATTATATGAAAATACAGAATGTCTTAAAATCGCTACTTTTTTTACTGGTAATACTATCAATGGTAAGTTGTGTTACTGTCAGGGAAGGAGAAGTCGGTGTGAAAAGAAAATTGGGAAAATATCAAAACAATGCTTACACACATGGATTAAAGGCTTACAACCCCTTTATTAGCAAAATAATAAAGATTTCTACACGAACCGAAAACATTGAAGTAAGCTTGAGTATCCCATCTAAAGAAGGACTTACTATCATCAGTGAAGTGTCTATTCTTTATAATATTGATGGTAAAAAAGTTCCTGAATTACTTCGAAATATTGGACCGGATTATGAGCAAAATATAATCCTCCCTGTCTTCAGATCTGCAGTATCAGATATCACTTCTAAATTTTACGCTAAAGATATGCACTCCGGAGAACGATCCACCATTGAAAGAGCAATTCGTGACCAGATGATGCTTTTAATGGAAGGAAAAGGAATAAAAGTAGAAGCGGTACTACTCAAAAGTATTCAACTACCCAAAAGTCTTACCAGAGCAATAGAAGCAAAACTGGAAGCCGAACAACAAGCACAGCAGATGGAATTTGTATTGGATCAAGCAAGGAGAACAGCTGATCAAAAACGAATTGAGGCAGAAGGGATAAGAGATGCACAGTTGATCATTGCAGAAGGATTAAATATGAAAATTTTACAATTTAAGTCTATTGAAGCCTTTGAGGCACTGGCAAAATCGCCTAATGCAAAAGTAATTATCACGGACGGAGATTTACCCATGATTATGGAATCTGAAATAGGCATCACTCCTTCCGCAAGGAAAAGCAAGACATTAATTGAGCAATAACAAAATATCAGTAATTGCCTCCAAAGAAGTAGTTTTTTAAAATTTCACATTTTCAAGGGTAGGTTTACGTGAGAGTTTTCCTACCCTTTTTCTAAAATTATTATCTATCCAAATCATTAGATTGCGAGACATATTTGGGGCTTTTAGCTTTTACCCCTTGGCTGCGCATAAATCAAAAAAAAGTCCAAACAAAGTCGTCAATTCTTCTCTGTTTGAACTTTTCACAAATACTACCAATCTGAAACTTACTCAACATTAACTGAAAAATAAATATCAGTTTTCTGAAATAGACTTAAAAATAGAAAACTTGTTTTATATGTAATCTATTAAATTGAAATTAAAAAAGTAGATTTCTTCATCAAACGTTTGCTCAAACCTTTGATGTTAGTAACTTTACCCAATTGATTTTTCTCTTTTAGAAAAACTGATCAAAAAATCACAAAAACAATTCCTTCTCGGATATCATGAAAAGAGCCACATTAAAAGATATTGCCAAACTTACCGGGCTTTCTATTTCCGGGGTTTCCAGAGCATTGAAAGATCACCCGGACATTGGCCGGGAAACAAAAGAACGGGTCAAAGAAGTAGCACTTGCCCTTAAATATTCTCCTAATCTTAATGCCCGCTCGCTTCGCACACTCTCTTCTAGGATAATTGCGGTGATACTCCCTAAATTAACAGATTTCTTTTTTCCAAAATTGCTAAAAGGGATAAGTGAAATTGTAGAAGCAAGAGGCTATTCTCTCATCTTTTTACAATCAAATAACAATTTAAAAAGAGAAGAAGAACTGGTAGATTTCTGTCTGAATGTATTCGCTGAAGGGGTTTTAATCTCCTTGTCGGTAGAAACGGATAAGCTTGACCATTTACAAAAACTAAAAGAAGCTGATATCCCGACTGTCCTGATTGACAGGGTAATCAAAAATGACGATTTTCCGAGTGTTACCATCGATGACCGGGAAATTTCTTTTACAGCAGTGGAATACCTGATCGAACAGGGACATAATAATATTCTGGGTATTTTTGGTGATTCTCGCTTGAAAATGACAGCACTAAGGGTCGAAGGTTATCGCTTAGCCCATGCTCATCATCAAATAGCTATAAAAGAGGAGCAAATATTGATGGTGCCAAGCGAGTATAATTTAGAGGAAGAGATCACCGCCTATATTAAAGGTCAATCGGCGGCAACAGCTATATTTACCATGTCAGATACCTTGCTTGTTCATACTTATCAAGCGATCAAACAATTGGGCCTTTCAATTCCTGATGATGTCTCACTCATTTCAATAAGCGATGGTATAGCACCGAATTATCTTTTCCCAAAAATCACCCATTTACGTCACTCCGGACATGAGGTAGGTAGCAAAGCAACCAATTTGCTTTTCAATATCATTGACGGAATGTCACCTGCTTTTAGTTTTTATAAAATCGATGCAGCGCTTGTCAAGTTGGGATCTTGAGTATGTTCTGATAGCTTTTGCCGTTGAATTTTTTTTGAAAAAAATATTGAAAACCAAATATTTGACTACCTTCATCCCCAATCATACCTACCAGCTAATTTCTTTCCATTGACTTTTAATTCAAATTCAATTTTGGTTTGGATATAACAAATATTCTATA
>JBLHJZ010000563.1:0-3781 GCA_047619515.1 Saprospiraceae bacterium
ATATCAAAAGTGGAAAAGGCACGGTGTCTAACACTTACGGATTTTATAGCCTGACTTTACCAAGAGATTCAGTGATACTTTCCTTTTCCTATATTGGTTATGAGGCCAATACTTTTCGATTGAAACTAAATAAGGATATTGTTTTGAATGTAGACCTTTCTGATGCTTTGGAATTGGAAACCGTTGAGGTAGTCGGAGAGAAATTTGCTCGGATCGAAGAGGAAACGCAGATGAGCAGGGTAGAGGTGCCTATCGAACAAATCAAAAAAGTACCTTCCTTATTAGGAGAAGTGGATGTTTTAAAAACGCTCCAGCTTTTGCCGGGTGTCCAATCCGGTGGCGAAGGTCAAAATGGCTTGTACATACGTGGCGGGAGTCCGGATCAGAATTTAATTTTGCTGGATGGCGTGCCCGTGTATAATGTGTCTCACTTGCTTGGCTTTTTTTCTGTATTCAATGCCGATGCGATCAAGAATGTGACTTTGACCAAAGGAGGTTTCCCAGCTCGATATGGTGGCCGCCTTTCTTCCGTTTTGGAAATCAATATGAAAGAAGGAAATATGTCCGAATTTCATGGCGAAGGATCAATAGGCCTGATCTCTTCCAAGTTGACTTTTGAAGGGCCAATTATAAAAGATAAGACTTCGTATATCATCTCGGGTAGGAGAACTTATATTGACCTACTGGCAAAACCTTTGATAAAAAGTGCACAGGAAGAGGGAGATGATTTTAAACTTAAATTATTTTTTTACGATCTTAATGCCAAAATAAATCATAAGTTTAACGATAAACATCGCCTTTATTTAAGTGCTTATACCGGAGCGGATGTCTATGGAGGAGATACTAAAGAAACTTATGAGAATGATAATTATTATAAATTCAAGAATCAAATTGATTGGGGAAATGTAACTACTGCTTTGAGATGGAACTATCTGATTAACAATAAGTTATTTGCCAATACGACCTTGACTTATTCCCAATTCAAATTTGATCTTAGCGCTGCCATAGAGGATAGCTATGGCGGGCAACTAGATGCTTTTTATGCGAATTATACTTCTGGTATTTATGATTGGGCAGGCAAAATTGATTTTGATTATATTCCTAACCCTAATCACTATATTCGGTTTGGCACCAATATTACCCATCATCGCTACAACCCTGGAGCTTTTCAATTAGAAATAGAATCGGATGACTTTGAACTAGATACCCTCCTTGGTTCACAACAAGCGAAGTCTTTAGAATATACCCTTTACCTGGAAGACGAAATGAGCTTTGGTGCCCTTAAAGCAAACGTGGGCGTTCATGCTTCCGGTTTTAAAGTAAGGGGAAACGAAAGTGAATTTTATTATTCCATTCAGCCACGTCTGGGATTAAGATACTTATTAAAAAATGACCTGGCTATTAAAGCTTCTTTAAGCACTATGGCTCAGTATATCAACCTGTTGACCAATGAATCGCTGGTGCTGCCTACCGATCTTTGGGTGCCAAGCACTAAGCGGATAAAACCTCAGACTTCCTGGCAAGCGGCAGTTGGTATTGCAAAGACTTTTTGGGACAAATACGAGTTTAGTGTCGAAGGATATTATAAGCAAATGAAGAATGTCGTGTCTTATAAAGAAGGGGTAGATTTTATCGGATTACAAAATGATTGGCAGGATAAAGTCACACAGGGTGATGGTGAAGCCTATGGTTTAGAGGTTTTTCTGCAAAAGAAAAAAGGGAAAACTACTGGATGGCTCGGTTATACTTTGAGCTGGAACTGGCGACAATTTAATGAAATAAACGGTGGCGAACGTTACCCTTTTAAATATGATCGGCGACATGATATATCATTGGTGATTTTACATCAAATAAACGATAGAGTTTCCATCACAGGAGCATGGGTGTATGGGACAGGCAACTCGATAACTCTTCCTTTATTTAGGTATAATACGCCATATTATGTCGATCAGGAAAATGGGAATTTTTATGTACAAGAAGTCGAAACAAATGGTAAAAAGAATGATTTCAGGATGCCCTCTTATCATAGATTAGATCTAAATATAGAGTTTTATAAAAAGAAAAAGAGGTATGAGCGCTGGTGGACTTTCGGAGCTTATAATGCTTATAATCACAATAATCCATATTTTATTTATTCTGGTTATGATGACAATGGAAACAGAGCTTTCAAACAGTTGAGTGTTTTTCCGATTATTCCATCTGTTTCCTGGAGGTTCAAGTTTTAGAAAAGTACCCACTCAGACGTGCAAAATATTTTGGCATAAAGTTTAATTTATAATCAAAATTTGAAAAATCATGAAAAATATAATAGCTTTATTAATCGTATCTCTCTTATTATTTTCAGCGTGTAAAGATGACTTTTTCGACCAGGTAATCAATGTAGATATTCCGGAACATACACCGTCTTTGTCAATAACTTCCAATCTTTCAAACGTAGATACGATACTTTGGGTTTATGTATCCAGTAGTATCGGGATTTTAGAAAATGGGGATCCAGAGTCCATTACGGATGCTAAAGTGGATTTATATAAAAATGGGACCTTGTTTCAAAACTTACCTTTTCAGGAGGAAGGTTTTTATACTACTCAGCTGCCCCAACCCTTGGGAAATGAAGATGCCGAATATGAGCTAAGAGTAGCAAGTACCGGCTTTGAGCCTGTTTCAGCTTCCCAAAAGATGCCTGCACAAATAGATATTTCAGCTGCGACTTTTGATGCTGATGGTACGATCAACGAAGATGGCGATCGGGTAGATGAAGTGATCGTGACCTTCCAGGATAAAAAAGATGAGGCCAATTACTATAAGGTCGATGCAAACATAACCTACATTGAGAATAATGGTGAATCATATAGTTATCCGATAACTTTCAATTCTACTGACCCGTCTATTATAGAGGGAGATGATGGTCTCTATCTATCCGATGCTTTTTTAGATGGAGAGAAATATGAATTAAGACTTTGGAATTATGAAATTTATAATGATGCTTATATGAACGATGCTAAAATCTTCATAAGATTGGTTAACGTATCTCCGGAAAAATATTATTGGGAAACCTCCTTGCGCAATGCTCAAAATGCAGAGGACAATCCTTTTGCAGAGCCAGCGGTAATATTCAGTAATATTGAAAATGGCTACGGGATATTTTCTCTGGAGTCTGTCGGGCCTGATTTTATCATAGTATTGTAGGCTTTAGCCTGCACCTTTGTTGCGATCAAATCTCCCCCCGATCAATCAAATGTTTTACCTTAAAAATAGACACCATAGAAAGGGAATCCTTAATCCTGCCATCAATCACCATTTGATATGCCTCAGTAAAAGGAACTTTTTTTACCACAAGTTCCTCCGTGTCTTCGGGAGCCGAATCACCAAAAGCCAAACCTCTGGCGAGGAAAGCCATCCCGGTTTCGTCAGTTACACTATTTGAAGTCTGGAGGTCAAGAATCTTTGTCCATTCGGATGCGGTAATTCCGGTCTCTTCCTGTAACTCTCGTTTAGCGGACTGCAATGGACTACTTCCCAGCAGGCAGCCACCTTCCGGGATTTCCCAGGTATACTCCTCCAGCGTATAGCGATACTGACCCACAAGCCAGGTATTGAAATCTTCATCCAATGGAACAATTCCTATCGCCAGATTTTTAAAGTGAACTACGCCATAGATACCTTCTCCGCCAGATGGATTGATCACTTCCCGATGCGTAATTTTAATCCAGGGGTTGTCGTAAATCTCTGTAATCTTTTTTGTTTTCCAAGGATTCATAAATGTACTTATTCATCAAGTCAT
>JBLHJZ010000564.1:0-3776 GCA_047619515.1 Saprospiraceae bacterium
TTATTGGTCTATGGTTTTTGGAAAAAGATCAAATTTTCGACTAAATTAAAAGAATTACTGGCCTTGGTGATCATACTGATTTTGATTACCACACCAAGTTCTTTACTGCATAAATCCTTGATGGCACACCGATATTTTTTACCTATCGTATTGAGTCTTACTTTTTTGGGAACAGGGCTCGTATTGCATTATATTAAAAACAAATCCCGACAAAACTTGGTATTGGCTATTATGGTTATCGGTCTGCTCACTGGCAATTATTGGGTATATCCAAAAGACGTTGCCCAAGGCTGGGATTCGACCCTGGCGCATTTGCCCTATTATGATTTGCGGGAAAAAATGATTGACTATATCGAGGAAAAGAATATTCCTTTCGAGCAGATAGGTACGGCATTTCCGAATATTGCCTCTTTGGAAATACTCGAATTAAACGGCGATGTGCGTTCCTTTTCGAAAAAAGACCTGAATAAAAACGAATACATTTTTTACTCCAACGTGTATAATGATTTCAGCGATGAGGAATTGATCCTTTTAGAAAATCATTGGGAGATCGAAGAGGAAATGTGGAAGGGCCAGGTTTGCGTTATTTTATATCGCAGGCTGTAGTCGGGTTGACTATACTTATTTAGAGCATCGTTGGGGATTTATCCTTCAGGCTGCAAATGTCCATTTCCGGAACCTCGCTTCACTATTTTTGACTTCCTGGGCTTGGAACGCACCGCCGAATATTTCCAATAATGCAAATATAGAGCGCATCATCATGTCCTTTCCATCCCGCATTGACCAGAAGCATATATGTTTAATCTGGAGGATTGATTACCTTGCTGACATATAAGCGAAATATATGTAATCGTGTACTGAGTTGTTCGCTACAATTCAACTACTCAGAAACCTGGAATTAATTTAGAAAGCTAACTTTCACAAAGAGGGAATTTTATTAAATTTGAGAAAAATGTTAAATTACAAGCATTGAAAATCAATAATTTGTGAACGTTAGTCAGGATAAGGAAAGAAAAAACAAATCATTCTCAATAAATATTCAATCCAACTATTTAAAGATGAAAAAAATCATTGCTTTAATATTTTTTGTAATAGCCAATTTGGTGTTAAAAGGACAATGCTCAACGGTTTCCGTTCAAGTATCATCATCTGATACATCTTATGTTCAATTGTATCATGCTGGCTTTTTTAATATTCCATCAGGCTTTGTCAATATATGTGAATGGGAAGTAACTACTTTCTCAGGCGAAATTATTTATCAAGATACTACTTCAGGTGACGCTTTTGAACAAGGACTTGTGCTTTTTGATCATTCCGTCTCAATTTCGGATTCAATGAAAGCTACCATAGTCATAACAAACGATGTAGAAGGAATCATTTGCACAATGAATGATACATTGTACTGGAAAGAAACAGAAGTAATTCCTGGTTCATTTATTGGAAATTGGGAGGTTGTGAGTGGCAATGGTGGTGTAGAAGAAGAAATAACATCCTCTAATGAGATTACAATAGAAGTAAAAAAGATAAAAATTTTCCCTTCTCCAGTCCTTGATTATTTCCAGATAGAAGGAAACCAAGATATTTATACGTTTACTATTTTGGACTTGAATGGTCAAATTTTAGAGACCTACAGTAATATTCATAGACGAGGTAAGGTGGATATTTCTTATTTTCCATCAGGTATGTATTTTGTTCAATTTTGGGATAAAAATAATAGAAACATAGGCGTCAAGAAGATTATAAAGAATTAAGGAAAAACTGTAGCGAATAATGTGGAAATCGACAATAGCCTCCACAACGTCAGCTACTGCGTTTCCACTCACGTTGACCAAGATACTCCGCTACACCACAAACCTCATTCTACCTGAGATATATACAATTTAACAAACAAGCCTAATATTATTGATATCGGCTCTACTTGAAATGGACAAAACTTGGAGGTTCGGAAGCATATCAGAAAATTTACAAAACTGGAGGCTGAGCCTGTGAATGGCACGGGTAAGACAAATAATACCTGCGGAGTTTTCAGGCCGAGCTGGTGACTGCTGCGGTATTATAACAGATACCTTCCCATGGGAGCCGCACTCTTTTGAGGAAGCCTTGCTGCTTTCCGGGTGCTTTAGTAAATACTTAAAAAATCCAATGAAAGTAATTTAGCCGGATTCAATAATCTATGATTCATCAATACCGAAACGTACGATAAGGGTTATAAAACGTTTATTTACGCTTATCGTACGTTTTTAGTACAAATTCAACCTATCTCTACTTTATGTAATCGGAGAAATTATTTTAGTTGTTACTGGAATTTTAATTACTTTACAGATTAATGCGAGCACTGCAATGTTGGATTATATACGTGTAGTAAGAACTAAATAATAAATTTAACTGAATATTAAATAAAATGAAGCTATCTAAACCAACCTTGTCATTTTGGCAAATTTTTAATATGAATGTTGGATTCTTAGGAATTCAATTCAGTTTCGGTTTGCAGCAAACGGCTGTTAATCCTATTTTTTCATTTTTAGGAGCTCATCATGAAGATTTACCTTTGCTCAACTTAGCGGGGCCTATTACGGGTCTAATCATACAACCCATAATTGGTGCCATATCAGATAAAACGTGGTCGCCTCGTTGGGGTAGGCGTAAACCCTTCTTTTTAATTGGTGCCATAATAGGGAGTTTGTGTTTATTTGCGTTTCCTTTTAGTCCGACACTTTGGTTTGCAGTTGGTTTGTTGTGGATTCTAGATGTGGGAAACAATGTGGCGATGGAGCCTTATCGTGCTTTTGTTGGAGACAAATTACCCAATAAGCAGTTAAGCTTTGGTTATCAAATGCAAAGTTTATTTGTAGGGGCAGGGATTGTTTTGGCGAATGCCTCAATTTTCCTTTTTCAAGATTGGTTTGGTGGTGCTGAAACAGTTACTGAATCCGTTAATGCTATTCCTACATGGTTGTATTATTCGTTTTTTATAGGTGCGATCTTATCGGTTTCTACCATATTATGGTCGGTTTTCAAAACGCCTGAAATTCCTCCTTCCAGTAATGAATTAGAAGATATTAAGAAACATAATGCTTTGCCTTTTTTAGCTCGAATAAAAACACCATTTATTGAAATTGTTCAAGCTATAAAAGATATGCCCAAATTTATGTGGAAATTATCTGCCGTTTACCTATTTCAATGGTATGCTTTATTTATTTATTGGCAGTTTATTTCTCCCATGTTTGAAGAAAGTATGGGTTTTGATAAATCGGAAGCTTTAAGTCAAGCAGCAAAAATGAATACTACCTATAATATATCTACAATTGTTTTTGCATTAGCATTGGTGCCTTTGGCCTTAAAATTTGGAGGTAAAAAAGTATATGTGTTCAGTTTGTTTTTAACAGGAATTGCAATGCTTAGTATACCTTATATCCAAGATCCGCTGTTGGTTATTTTACCTATGATTTTTTTTGGTATAGGTTGGGCTGCTATGATGGGTATTCCATACTCTATGGTCTCTAAAATAGTACCTGATGAACGCCGTGGTGTTTACATGGGGATATTAAATATGATGATTGTTATTCCAATGGGAATTGAAACTTTAACTTTCGGACCGATAGTAAAAAACCTATTAAATAATAGCGCGGTTAATGCCATAATATTGGGGGGTGTTCTTTTTGTTATAGCTGGTGTTTTGGCATTACGTCTTAAAGAGCCTAAACCTAATGACGGTGAGGAGAATGTTGTTGTTAGGAGTGATGATGGATCTTAATTTTATAAATTTTGGGCACACC
>JBLHJZ010000565.1:0-3773 GCA_047619515.1 Saprospiraceae bacterium
GGCTTTGGCAAGCAGGAATTCATCGATTTGTGATAAGGTATCAATACCAAAGGCTTTCCGAAAATACACCGGGTAATCCGGATGAGCTTTCAATTTTTCAATCACATTATCCAGTGAGTTGTGTAGCTCGATGGTATCTTCGATAGGGATCAATGCTTGTGACTCCAACGTTTTTACACGACCATCCCAGAACAAGCCCTCTTTGTAAAAGCCAATATTGGCCAAAGACATCGCACTCCTGCGACCTTCTTTCCTATCAATACCTTTGCTTAATGCATTGCCATCCGTAAAGCTCAAAGATGAAATATGGCAGGACGAACAGGACATAGTGCTATCTGCGGAAAGAATAGGATCATGAAATAGCCGACGCCCCAAAGCAACACCTTCTTCTGTCAAGGGATTATCATTAGCTATCTTTATTTGCGGGAAATCTCTGGGAATATTAAGCAGGTAGGGCTTTGGGTGGTAAGAAATTTTGGGTAGATCAGCGGGGCCATTATAAGGAGAAACCTCCTTGCATCCGACTGTTATTATGATAAAAAACAGTACCGATGCAAGGAGGTTATTCATGATAAAAAATAAATCTGGTCTTAGAGAGCAGTTATTGATCAGAAAATAGTTAAACCAATAAGCACCGTTTGATGTCTATTGTTCTAAGGTAATAGCATCAGAAAAATTGCGCATGAGTTGCTTATCTATCAGGAACTCTAGTGACTCTGTATCTCCGTGCGATTCATCATAAACTTCAATATCCAATAGATTATCAGCATTGACGTCGAACTGATTATTAGGCATATTGAACAATTTTTTTACATCGATATTTAATATCAATTTGAGTGTTTGTCCATCCTCTATGACAATAGGAACAGCGGGAAATAAAATCCGCTCTGAATACACCTCATCCTGTCCCAGGTGAAACCTTATTCCTTCTTCTTCAGCAGTCTCGAAAATGCCATTACCGTTATTGTCAGAAAATCCTTCAATTTTGGAAAATATATAGCTGCTCAATGGATCCCAGAAATGAGTGGAGGTATTCAAGACATGGCCTTCACCAAAATCAGCAGGCCGTTTTCTGTTCATATCAGCCGGTACGCCAAACCCAATTTTGAGTCCTCTGTACGTACCAACAGTAATTTTTTTGGTAGAAATAGTATCTCCCAAAAGCGCTTGGGCAGTCTGTGTCACATCAAAACTCAGATCAATAAAGTCAATATCAGCCAGTTCTGTTTCTTCTATCGAACTTTCATCCTCCAATACATTAATATTAGCGACATAAAAATTAAATTCGGTAAATTTGATAATCATTCCGGCTATATATTCATACTCCTTTTGGGTCTGAAATAATTCACCATCATAATTAGCTTTGACGATGAGCTCTATATTACCGGTTAATTCCACTTTTGGAGAATCATTGTCACAGGAGCTGGCAATAAACAAGGAAGAAAGTAGAAAGAGCAATTGTAATTTCCTCATATTTGAAGGATTTAATTATTATAATAATTGGGCTAAAATATACTTTATTTTATATGCCTACCGAATAAAAAAACAACAACAATAAGGAATTGTTTACTAAAATTACTTTAAAAATATGATTACTCGTTGATAGAAAAGGCATTTGTTGTTTGCTCGACAATGTTAGTAATAATAACATCAGTGGAATCATTCACAAAATCTATGCCCGAGAACCATTTCTCATAATCTATTTTGAGTGGTATTTCAACATCAATCCCGAGAATAACTTCCTGGGAAAAAGCTAAGCTCACTTCTACTAAATTCTCCCCCCCATTTATATCTATTTGACGAACGATTGAGATATTTGAGGTATCAGGTATCACCGTAACCCGATTAAACACATATCCAGCAGTATCTGTCCAGAGCGTATCTGTGTTTATACTGAGGGGATGTCCATCTGTTACTGTCCCGGCATTTGCAAATGCTGCGTTGCCGGCAATGCCTACCGAAAATTTCAGGGTATTAAACTCCCCCGTTCCCCGTATCTGCCCGACATTATAGCTAAACGAAGAAACGCTTCGACTGACTAGGGTATAATCATCCTTAAAGATATCTGTTCCCTGTCCAATAATATCTAGCTCTATGGTATCAACGACCTCCATAGAGTCTGTTTCATTCACCAGCCTGAAGTTCGATAGATAAAAAATGACTTGTTCAAAACGAAGGGTATCTCCGGCAATAATATAAGTAGAAGCAAAGCTAAAATTCAAAGAGTCATATTTATGAGAGACCTCTAAAAGCAGGCTGGGGTATGTACAACAATCATCAGAACAAGGGTCGTCAGCAGAAACGTCATAATTAGTCGCTTCTATATCCCGGCAGCCATCAATTCGATCTTTACAGGAAATAATAAGCAATAAGGATAAAAATAAGGCAAACAGGTACTTGAATGGATTAACTATTTTGCTCATAGTCTTTAACCAGTTTTTTAACGATCTGCTTTACTTGATGAGAAAATTCTTTATTTAAAATCCAATGATAATATTGTTTGTCTTTTACCAGTGTCGGAGCAACCTCCTGCCCTACATATTTACCAAAATTAAACACGACGACCCCATCGTTATTATACTTCAGGCGTTGTGTTGCATCGATTGTGTTCAGGTCATTGGTAAATTCATGGATTACCTGTATATCATTTTTGATAGGGGATTCTACTTTTTCCCCTTCTTCGTCCACCAAATCCATGTCTTCATATTTTTCTAACTGCCCTTTAAAGACATCGACAGTAGCTTTGACATCGGCGAGAGCATCGTGTGCATCTACCAGTTCTTTATCACAATAAAATTTTAACGCAGCACCAAGTGTCCGAGGCTCCATTTTATAAAAAATCCTTTGGATGTCAATACTCCTACGTGATGAAACGTCAAAGTCCAAACCGACCCTTGCAAATTCTTCCATCAATAAAGGAACGTCAAATCGGTTGGAATTGTATCCACCCAGATCAGCATTTCCTATAAAATCATAAATTTTTTGAGCCACTTGCTGGAAGGTTGGCTTGTTTCGCAGGTCTTTTGGCATAATGCCGTGTACGGCTATTGCCTCTTCCGAAATCGGAATTCCCGGATTGATCAACATTACCAATTCTTCGGGTTCTCGTCCATTTTTAAAATACTTTATGATAGCAATCTGAACGATTCGGTCTCTGATAACACTTAAGCCAGTAGCCTCAAGATCAAAAAAGCAAATATCTTTATCTAGGTTGAAAGTCATTATGTTAGTGATTAATTCGTTAATTAGTTAATTAGTGACTCGTTCTGATAGTATCTTAAAACACCTAATGATACCCTAATTGAAGTTATTAATTATCTTGAGGTTGCTGCTGGTTGATTGAGATACTACATTTCCATTTGCATCACTAAAAAGGAAATAGGCCTCCATATTATCCAGTTTATCGATCATAGTCATTGCCTTTTCCAGCCCCATAGCCATACAAGCGGTCGCATAGGCGTCGGCAGACATACAATCTACTGCAAAAACGGTAGCACTGAGTAAGGTATTTTTTTCAGGAAAGCCTGTTTTAGGATTCAGGGTATGTGCATACTTAACTCCATTTACTTCATAAAAATTGCGGTAATTACCGGAAGTTGCCATAGCCTTATTTTGCAAGGTTACCTTGGATTGAATATCTGAAACCGCGGCTTTTTCGGCTGGCGTATTGATACCGATAGTCCACCAGTTGTTTTTGGCGTTTTTGCCATGGGCTATCAACTCCCCTCCTATTTCGACAAAGTAATTTTGAAGGCCTTTTTGATGCAATAAAT
>JBLHJZ010000566.1:0-3768 GCA_047619515.1 Saprospiraceae bacterium
CGAATACCTAAAACCGAATAAAATCTGGCCTATCGACTAGACTTTATTCCAAAAATTTTTATGCGATAGAGCGGCTCTGAATACCTAAAACCGAACGCCTAAAACCGGATAAATTCTACTAATAAATGATTCACAATGAAAATCAAAAATCTTATATCCTTCCTCGAAACAATAGCTCCTCCGGTATACCAGGAAAGTTATGATAATGCCGGATTAATTGTCGGTGATCCCGATACAGAAATCAATGGGGTTTTACTCTGCCTGGACTCCACGGAGGAGGTGCTGGAAGAAGCTAAAGAATTGGGATGCAATCTGGTCATTGCCCATCATCCTATTGTATTTAAAGGTTTGAAAAGATTCAATGGACATCACTATGTGGAGCGTGTGGTGATCAGTGCCATCAAAAATGATATTGCTATCTATGCGATTCATACCAATCTGGATAATGTATATTATCAGGGGGTCAATGCCATGATTGCTACAAAACTCGGATTGACTAACACAAGGATTTTAGCACCTAAGAAAGGGCTGAAAAAAATGATCGCTTATGTTCATCCAAACTATTCGGAAACGGTCAGAAAGGCAATCTATAACACTGGTGCAGGTGCTGTCAACGGGTTAAGGGATCATAGCCATTCCTCGGTTGGTGTCACTCATGAAGAGGGTAGAAGTACTGCGGAGGTGAAATTAGAAATCATTTTCCCCATGGATATCCAGCGGCAGGTGATCAATGCATTGGTACAAAATTACCCGGTGGAAAGCCCGGCGTATGAGATTTTGTCTATTGAAAATGACAATGAGGAGATCGGATCAGGAATGATCGGTGATTTGGAAGAACCGCTGGCGGAGACTGTTTTTCTAAAAGACCTTAAACGAATCATGAAAGCGGGAGTGGTTCGCCATACCAAACTGAGAAACCGAAGAGTGCGTAGGGTAGCCGTTTGCGGAGGCTCTGGAGGCTTCTTATTGAATCATGCTATTCGCCAAAAAGCTGATGTTTTTGTAACAGCCGATTATAAATACCATGAGTTTTTTGATGCAGATGGCAAAATTGTCATTGCAGATATCGGACACTATGAAAGTGAACAATATACAATCGAACTCTTATATGAGATAATAAGTGAGAAATTTAGTATCTTTGCCGCTCATTGCACGAAAGTGAATACCAATCCGGTAAAATACTTATAATAAAATTATTAAATTTTTAGTCTTTTGATCGACAATTTTTATATAAAACATTGAAAATCAACTGATTGTATTCAGCATAAAAATCATTTAGATATATGGTAAATACAGAATTAACTGTTGCAGAGAAATTAAAGCAACTTTACGATTTACAACTCATCGATTCGGAAATTGATGAAATTTCGGTTTTAAAAGGGGAACTTCCTATAGAAGTTCGTGATTTGGAAGACGAAATTGTTGGCTTGGAGACTCGTGTAAACAGGCTGGAAAATAATGTGGCTGATATTGAACAGGAGGCGAATCGGCATCAGCTCAATATTAAGGAAGCAGAAGCATTGATCGAACGCTATGAAAAGCAAATGGACAATGTAAAGAACAACCGGGAGTATGATGCGCTTCAGAAAGAGTTAGAGCTTCAGCGCCTTGAGATTCAGCTTTCTGAAAAGAAAATCCGGGAGACAAGTGGTGTCAAAGTCGCTAAGGTGGAAACCTTGAATGCTGCAAAAGAAAAATTATCAGGTAAGAAAGGGGATCTCGAAATAAAGAAAGTCGAGCTGGAGAAGATTATCGAGAAAACAGAGGCGGAAGAGCAAAAGCTGATGAAGAAATCTGAGAAAGCAAGAAAGAAAATTGAAGAACGACTACTAAAATCTTACGATAGAGTACGTACTAGCTATCGTAATGGCCTGGCGGTGGTACCAGTTTCCCGTGATTCTTGTGGTGGCTGTTTTAATAAAATCCCACCTCAGGTGCAATTGGAGATTGCTATGCGTAAGAAAATCCTTGCCTGTGAACATTGCGGCCGTGTATTGGTCGACGATAATATCATGGAAGTAGGTACTGTTAAGTAATATCGACGAGAGTCTTCTTTAAGACTTTCTAGAAGTATAAAATACAAGTGAAGAGCCATAAAAGAATACTTTTGTGGCTCTTTTGTATATTTATACCCAAACAAAGGCAAAGATCCTCATTACGTTTTAAAAACCGAAAAATCTATCCATGAACACTTTTTTCAATCTTCCCGAAATTCGAATATCTTTTTTAATGCTGGCACTGCTTTTTACTACCGATGCCTTGGCAGCAGGAAGGTTTGAATTTACGCCCAAGGCAAAAGATGCCTACGACAAAGTGATCAGTCTACGGTTTGATGAAGCCCGGCGGTTGATTTCCCAAATCAAATATGAAGATCCGGATAACCTCATCATTTACCATATCGAAAATTATATTGACTTCTTTTCCGTTTTTATTAATGAAGATAAAAAGGAGTTCAGGCGATTGGAAAAGAACAAGGATTATCGCTTGAAGCAATTGAAAAAAGGCGACTCGGATTCACCGTATTATCTGTATACACAGGCAGAAGTCAGACTGCAATGGGCACTGGCTCGCCTAAAATTCGAAGAGTACTTTACGGCATTCAACGAAGTGAAAACAGCCTATAAGCAACTCAATAAGAACAGCAAAAAATTTCCGAATTTTGTAGCCAATAAAAAAAGTATGGGGATACTCCATGCTATCGTCGGTACGGTACCAGATAATTATAAATGGGGGGTAAAGCTCCTCGGAGGTATGGACGGCACCATAGAAGAGGGCCGAAATGAAATCGAAGAGGTACTCAAATATGCTAAACATAACGATTTTATTTTTGAAGAGGAGACACTCGTCATGTATGCTTTTTTATTATTGCACCTAAAAAACCAAGATGATGAGGCCTGGACATCAATACATTCCGGTAAACTCGTTCCCGAAAAAAATCCGCTGGCTTGTTTTGCTTTGGCTAATGTCGCTATGCGTACCGGTAAAAATGATGAGGCCATCCACCTATTGAAAAACCGGCCTAAGGATCCTGCCTATATGCCTTTTCCTTATCTAGATTATATGCTCGGTGCTGCAAAACTAAACAGAATGGATGCGGATGCGGAATATTATTTAAAAGCTTATATCCGAAAATTCAGAGGATTGAATTATATCAAACAGGCCTACCAGAAAATTGCCTGGCACCATCTGCTCATTGGCAATCGGTCAGGATATCTCGAAAATATTTCAAAGTGTAAAACATTTGGAGAAACTATTATTGATGGAGATAAAAATGCCTTGGAAGAAGCGGAGAGCGGGCAATCACCCGATATTGATTTGCTTAAAGCCAGGGTGCTTTTCGATGGCGGATATTACAAACGGGCCTATCAATTATTAAAACAAAAAAGTAAATCCGATTATCCTTCCAAACATTTTAATCTCGAATATACTTATCGCCTCGGACGGGTCACTCACAAGATGAATAATACCGACGAAGCTATCGCCTATTATCAGCAAACCATCGATAATGGCAGGGATGAATCCTGGTTTTACGCCTGCAACGCTGCTTTGCAAATCGGGATTATCTACGAAGAGGATAAGCAAAAAGAAAAAGCGCGGGCTTATTATAAGACCTGTCTTTCTATCGATCCTGATGAATATAAAAATAGCCTGCACCAGAAAGCGAAAGCGGGGTTGAATAGGACTGGGAATTAGAATTAGGAATGAAGAATTAGGATTTGGGCATCATTAAATCCTCAATCCAAAATCCTCACCCCTCACCCCTGAATA
>JBLHJZ010000567.1:0-3767 GCA_047619515.1 Saprospiraceae bacterium
AGGGACAGTGCACTAATAACTATCCGATATGGACTCGGTAGTGCTTTTTTTGCCACAAAGGCGCAAAGACACAAAGGGGTTGTGTAATAACTTACATACTGACAGGACTAACAAGATTTACATGATTTCCGTTATACGTAAAATACAGACAATCAAATTTTTATACATTTTAAAATCTTGTTAATCCTGTATATCCTGTCGGAAAAATACTTTCTACACAACCCCTTCCGGAGCAGTCTTCCGTGTAGAAAGAGCCAGTTGTTTTTTTAAAAGTGTTTTCTGTAATTCTTGCTCCGATTTTTATACGGTTGATGTTATTCCTGCTAATTGCTCAAATATATTCTCCTCTATTGAACAGATTCCTGAGCACAATTATACGATCTACCCTAACTCTTACTCCACTGTGTAAAAAGTTTCGTTAGGTTTGTTTACTGTAGTCTTTCTAACTACCCGAGGTATGTTAGCCTGCCTCACCCGAGCAAACCCCGATATGTGCCAAATAACTCCAAAGTCAACGGAAGTAGAATAATAATCTAATCCTTATTTTTTAGTTTAAACTTTATTGGAATATACCAGTTAACACTTACTGGCTGGCCTCTCGCTTTCCCCGGGCTCCATTTACAGCGTTCATATTTTTTCAATAATTCTTGTAGCGACAGATTCACGGCAGCTAATGCAGCTTTCCCTGCTCCGGCACCAATATCTCTGATTACTTTAATACAATATATTTTATCCTCGGAGTCAATTCTCATCTCAACAACCACCGTTCCTTCAATTTCATGCTCTTTAGCCAATTCCGGATATTTGAGATGCTTATAAATATGTTCCATAAGAACTTTCTCGAAACATTCCATCTTGGATGTAGTGTCTGATATTCCTGCGCAGTCTGGTATATCCGGAAAATATTGTAATTGCTCCCAGACCGTAAAAATGGTTTCTTTTTTTGGATTTGTAGACGACTGCACAGGAGGAATGGTATCGGATGCTTGTGGGTCTGTAATTGGAGCTGTTTGCTTGGATATTCGAGTAGTCGATTGCCCTGATAGTATATCATGGAATATTAGATTAAGCAATAATGTAAGGCTAATAAGAAATAGTGCTTGCTTCATGATCACAATTTAGTATATTTTGGTCAATATAAACTTAAGAAAAAAACAGACCAGACAACTACCAAATTTTGAGATAAGTCAGGTTTTAAAAACCTTTTAGATATCTCGGAATTATGGTTTTAGCATGCCCTACTCATACTGCGGAGTTTGCCTTAGTTTTTCCTAAACAGCCCCCTACTTTTCCTTACCTTTAGCTCATGATTTTTCTTATTGCCATAGCTATAATCATCTCCTTGTATTTTATAATACCCAAGGGAACAAATCTCCACGAGATTATCAGACTCCCCTATTATAATTACAAAGCGCAAACTGCTCGCAAAGATGAGATGCTAATGGAAAAACATTCCTTTGGAGATCATCACCAGCAATATTTTATGCTATTCCTTCCTAAAAATGGGAACGTCACTCAAGATCAGGTAATCGTATATTTTCATGGCGGAGGCTGGACCTTTGGTAGTCCGATGATGTTTCGTTGCAATGCTCAGTTTTTTGTAGATCGTGGATATGCGGTAGTGATGCCGACTTATCGAAGACTTCCGTTTTTTAGGGCTCCTGATATGCTGGAAGACGCAGCCCTCGCCCTGAAAAAAACATCAACCGTTTTAGCATCAAAAGATCTGGGGCATAAAAAAATAATTCTTGGCGGTTTATCTTCCGGAGGGCATCTTGCCGGTTTATTAGCTTATGATGAAAATATATGGTCAAACTTAAAAATATCCAGGGATCGCCTGGCAGGAATTATGCTCCTTGCTGCTCCCTTAGATTTTTCCAGTATGGCTCCTACTCCGGTTCTATGGCGATTGGCAGGAAGAAAGGGTAGTGATTTTTCTAAAAGAGCTAGTCCGGTTACTTATGTAAACCAAGGTGATGAAAAACCAGTATTGATCGTTCATGGTACCAAAGACGGACTCGTCAATTATAAGGGTTCGATTTCATTTTTAGAAAAACGGGGTGCACAATCTCTTGTTTTTCATACTATTAAAAACGGAACACATCTGGATGCAGGTTATTGGGTTTTCGAGGAAGGAGATACCAGGGAGGCCGTTTTGAAATGGCTGGCGGAAATTCAGAATGAAGAATGAGGAATGAGGGATAGAATTAGAGTGATCTGCTTTATTTTTATTTTTATGCTATATATTTCAACAATAGAATTGTACTTTTGACAACTTGCCGCAATTAATCTATTTCATCAAAATTAATTGCTATTGCTTTATGAAAACTACAACAACTCTTACTATGCTATTACCCAAGCTATGCGCTTTTCTATTTTTAAATATCTTATTCTCCATTTCTGGCTTTGCTAATAATCCTTTTTCAAAAAAAAGTGATTTTACTATTGTGGTTACCGATCAGGTCACGGAGACATTTTGTAATGCCTGTGTTGGTTCAGTCGACCTTACTGTATCAGGCGGACAAATGCCTTATGTCTTCAGTTGGAGCAATGGTGAAACCACCGAAGATCTAGTTGATCTATGCCTGGACTTTTATGAAGTCACGGTCACTGATGCGACGGGTTGTACCTTCGAAGAAGGTTATTTTGTTGGGAATACGACTGTCCCGGATGTGGTTCTGGAGAGCCAGGCAGAAGTGGATGATTATGTAGCTAATTTTAGTTTTTGTACTTCAATTCCAAATACACTCCGGATCGGAACTACTTTTGCCAATCCGTCAACTGATATCAATGATATTTCCGGACTCTCTTTTATCACTGCTGTCGGTGGCAACATTTTTATTTTTCAAAACCCTAATCTGACTTCCCTGACAGGATTGGAACAAATTACATCACTTGGCAGCAGTCTGAATATTACCAGTAATGACGGGCTGACTGATCTTGTTGGCCTTCCTCCGCTTACCGCCATCAATGGAACGCTGACAATAGACAATTGTGCAAATCTCCAAACGCTCGAAGGGCTAAATCAGATCACTTCAATAGGAGGAGACAAAGTGTATATCAGTAATACTACCAGCCTTACTAGTCTGTCCGCATTATCCAATTTGCAAACCGTAAACGGTGATCTCGATATCCGAATCTGTCTTGACTTGCTTAATCTTGATGGCCTGGATCAAGTCACTTTTATAGGCGGAGATTTAATTCTCAGAGATAATATTATCATGAATGATATTTCGTCCCTTGATCATGCGATTGCTATTGGTGGAGATTTAGAAATCCAGAATACCAACCTGAGTAATTGTTCGATCATACCGATCTGCGAAATGTTGGCCACAGGTGCCAATTCAACAATCAGCAATAATAGTAATGGCTGTAATACTGCTGATCAAATTCTTGTAAATTGTACTACTAATCCAATTCTATTCACCCTGACAAGTACGCCAATTTCTTGTTTTGGTATTTGCGATGGAACGATAACTGTTACTATTATTTCTGGTGGCATACCTCCTTTTGTATACTCCTGGTCTAATGGAGTAATGTCTAATTTTCCTTTGCTTCCCGGTCTTTGTGCTGATAATTATGCTGTAACGGTCACTGACGCTAATGGACTCACAATTACAGACTCCATAGAATTAACAGGTCCTGATGACCCTAATTTTGCATTAGACGAAATCGGAGATGATATCAATGGTCAAAACACGGGATATTTTAATACCTCCATTTTAGGAGGAACTGGTCCTTTTACTTATGAATGGTATCTGAATGGA
>JBLHJZ010000568.1:0-3758 GCA_047619515.1 Saprospiraceae bacterium
AGCGTAGTATTCCCGAAGTTCTTATACAGCATAATAAATCAACTGATTTCGATACTATCTTTGTCATAGGTCAAGGTTTGTACGTTTTGTTTGTTGTAATTCAAAAATACAAAACTTGGCCTATCTTTTACTTTGATTCATGCAACAACGCCATAGAAAAGGGTACCCTAAAATAATAGATTAAAAAAAACATTGTTACAATTACCTGGTAATCAATAATATACAAGTCGACGCAAAACGTCTTCAACATATTTCTTTTGTTTTACGCAAATTCGCTTTGACTAGTATAGGCCTATTTTTAAGGGCTTCATGTCCAGCCTTTTCAAAAAGGCCGCTGTGCTTCTGCACAGGCCAATAATAAATAATTTTTATACATGTATAAAAATTATCTACCTTTTGTATCAAAACATATTTGCAGCAATGCCGGCTCTCATGATGATACCAGAGATGTTTTTCAGATAGCACTTATGGTTCTTTATAAGCAAGTCCAGGGAAGCAAATTTGTATTGACAGCAAGCATTATGACTTATATATTTTCCATATGCCGATACCAATGGTTAAAGATTATGCGAAAAGATAAGAAGGTGGAATCTTTAGCAAAAGGTTTCGATTTGCAGGATATGGATCGTAATGTTATTGTTTATTTAGAAAAAGCAGAACGATACCTTGTATTGCAATATCATATATCGAAATTCAACAGCAATAACCAAAAAATTTTAGAACTTCATTTTCAAAAATACTCTACAGATGAAATTGCCAAACAACTTGGTCTGAGTAGATTATAGGTCAAGAAGAAGAAGTTCGAATGTAAAAAACAATTAATCGATTGTGTACTGGATAGTTATCGGATTCAGTGGTCTTCCTTACTGCAAGTACTATGTTTAATCTGAAGAATTGATTATCTTACTGACATAAGCGAAATACAAGCCACCTGTGGCTTGTACTGGGCTCTTGTGCTCAATTCAAGTATTAAGGACACTGGAATTAATTTGGAGAGCAAACGTTTGAAAGCCGTTCATTTATATAGAAATGAAGTGAAATGTTAAAACATGAGTGCTGATAATAAATAACTTATAAACGTTAGTCAGAGAATGAAGGGAATGAATTCCAGCCTTAGCGTTTTCTCATTTTCTTTGCGGTTAATTTTTTAAAAACCGCAGCGGTACAAGTTCGAATGTCAATACACTTATATCCTAATCTTACGCAACCCAAAAAATAGGAAATGAAAACACGAATATTTTTTTTAGATAACCTAAGAACGTTTTTAGTATTCTTTGTGATTTTGTATCACGCCGGATTCGTATACCAATCTTCATTAGCAGGAAATTGGCTGGTCGTCGATCCTGTCAAAAGCGAATCAATAGCTTTAGTAGGAATGTACATTGATACTTTTGTGATGTTTATGTTGTTTTTTATTTCAGGTTATTTTGTACCAGGTTCACTGAAAAATAAAACTGCCCGGGGTTTTCTTAGCGCCAAGTTCAAAAGAATATATTTACCCTGGTTTATTGCAGTTTTTACTTTAATACCGGCTTATAAAGCAATTTTCCTATACGCAAGAGGCTTGCCTCAGGAGGAATGGTTTTCCTATTTTCACTTTTTCCAGAGAACGGGAACGGATTTAAACTTCTTTGCTAATAGCCCAAGTCAACATTGGTTATGGTTTCTACCCATTTTATTTTTGTTCCAAGTATTGTATCTGATTTTATCTAAAACCAATTTTTTGACCATCAATATTTCTTTAAAAACAGCGGTGGCATTAATTTTTGTAATTGGAGTAATTTACAGTATGATTATTTCAAACCTGGGCTTGAAGGGGTGGAGTTTAAACTCAGTCCTTGATTTTCAAAGAGAAAGATTGCTTGTATATTTTATGGTTTTCCTTTTAGGTTCCTTGTGCTATAAATTGAAGATTTTTGAATCAGATAAAAGGAGTATGAAATATTTGATCTTATCAAATGTAGTGCTTACCCTTGCCTTAACGGTATATACCATAGTAGCGCTTAACTTATTTTTTAATATCATTGATCCGGAGCGAAATTTTTTCTTTATTTCCAGTCAAATAGACAGGATCGCATACTATAGTTCCTTGCTACTGACTATGCTAAGTTTTATATACATTTTCGTCGATTTATTTAGATTCAAGTTGAACAAGACCAACAAGCTTATGAATCACTTGAACACGAACTCCTATTATGTTTATATCATCCATATGATAGTACTGGGACTTATTGCATTGGTTCTGGTTAATATCCCCATCCCCTCTGTTATTAAATATCTTATACTGACGCTGTTAACTTTTGTGGTTTCTCATTTTATTATTTATGTTTACAACAGGATAATTCAAAAAGTAATTCAATGAAAATTTTTAGAAAAATAAGACAAATTTTGATTTCTGAGGGGAAAGTTAAGAGATATCTACTCTATGCTATCGGAGAAATCCTGCTCGTAATGATAGGGATACTTTTAGCTTTTTCAGTAAGTAACTGGAACGAAAATCAGGTCAAAAGAAATACTGAATTACGTCACTATAAGAATGTCAGAGATCAAATTATTGGTGATAAAAAGGCAATTGCCGAAAAGATGGAACATAACGACCGTCTTTTAAATCAATTTGTATATGGTAGTCAAATTATTGAGACAAACGACCAAAGCCTAATAGATACGCTTGGACGCATAGCGATAAAGCTTACTGATTATTCTGATTTTGATCGAAAAGGGAATATCTATGAAACTTTTGTTAATAGTGGAGAAATAAAAATATTGAATAATCAAAAAATTGTTGCTGGTCTCAGACGCCTTGAAGAGAAGTATATCTATATAAACAGAATGGAAAACATTCATTTTGAAGCGCTGCTACAATATGCCGTCCCTTTAACCACAAGTGCAATTAGACACTCTTCCGGAAATGTTGAAAAACCGGACCTTTTGTACTCCTATCAATTTCAAAATATTATTATACTGTTTTTAGGTGTGATGAAAGAAAAGGATGAGATTTATCATGAAGCAATTGACCGAATTGATATAATTATAGCATTGATTGATGTAGAATTAAAAAGTAAAATTGATTAATTCGTCCGCCAAAAGTAAGGCGTAAACAAGATCAATATCGTAAACAACTCCAGGCGACCAAGTAGCATTAGGAAAATTAAAAACCATTTTCCGGCAGCCGGGACATCGGCAAAATTATCAAGTGGCCCAAGTTCTCCAATGGCAGGGCCAACGTTGCCGAGACAGGTAGCCACCGCTCCGATAGAAGTGATGAGTGGCTGGTCAAAATCGGACAGGATAAATGCCATAACCACTGAACCCGTTACAAACACCATCAGGTAGAGCAGCAGGAACACCAATATATGGGTCAATATTCGCGGTGCTACCAGCTGATGGTCAATCTTAATCCTGATGATCGCATTGGGATGTAAGAGCCGTTTGAATTCAAGGAAGGAGTTTTTGAAAAATACCAGGTGCCGGATTATTTTTATTCCCCCGCTGGTAGAACCGGCACAGGCACCCACAAATAATAAGGTAAAAAAAAGCAAAGTCAGGGAAGGCGTCCAGGAAGTGTAATCAGCAGAAACAAATCCAGTAGTCGTGATCACTGATATGATCTGAAAAGCAGCATCTCTAAAGGATTGCTCCATTGAGTGGTCGGTCGTATTAAAAATGACCAAGGAAACAATGGCAATCAGAAATAATACTAAAAGCACATAAGTCTTAAACTCATCGCTTCGCCATACTCTTTTAAAATTTCCGGTGAT
>JBLHJZ010000569.1:0-3744 GCA_047619515.1 Saprospiraceae bacterium
ATTGCGATGTTGCGATCATAGACACCGCAGGACGGTTACATACCAAGATCCACCTGATGACCGAGCTGACGAAAATCAAGCGCTCCATCGAAAAGAAAATGCCTGGTGCGCCTCATGATGTGATCCTGGTGCTGGATGCTACCACTGGCCAGAATGCGATCGAACAAGCGACTCATTTCACTGCCGCTACGGAAGTTTCCTCTTTAGCGCTTACTAAGCTGGACGGTACCGCCAAAGGTGGTGTTGCCATCGGTATCAGCGATCAGTTTAAAATCCCGATTAAGTATATTGGAGTGGGTGAAAGTATTGAGGAATTGCAGGTGTTTAATAAGCGGGCATTTGTGGATGCTATGTTTAAGAAATCTTAGCCTATATTTCACGGATTTTGAAAATTGTTTCACCAGAACATAGCAAGACATCTATGATCTTTAATCAGTTGCCATTCAACCCATTACCCGACCATCTTTTGCCAATTCTCTTTTAATACCTATTAAAAAATCTTCACCCTGAAGTTGACATCTTCCGTTTGCTCTACTCTTTGCCTGTAAACTACAATAGTGAATAACATTAATAATACTAGCGCCAGAAATTTTGTATTTTTTCCCGATCAATTCAACATTAGGCAGTGCGTTAAATGTAATGCTGCCGTTCTAAGTTGAATTGCCAAAAGAACCATCCGATGGCCAAGTTATACCAGGTATCAACTTTAGAAAAAGAAAGCGATTTTCTAACTAGCCGACTGACTCTAGCTCTAATAGCAGCATTAAATCCTTCGATATAAAAGGTAAGATCTTTTCCTACTTTATGTTGATCAACAGGGATAATACTTTGATAAGCTTTCCAGTCATCTGTTTCAAAATAGCAGTTCTTCAATTCAGATGGGATTTTACGCCAAAATCTTTGTGCTGCTCTTTTTCCTCTACCACCAATATGATAAGCCACTACTAGACGATGTATAGGATCATAAGCTACCCAAATCCAACGTTTATTCGCCTTGTTTTGAACAAAATACCATAGCTCATCTGCCTGAATACCAAATACTTGCAATTGTTTTATTTGTTTAATCCACCTTGTGGAAAGGCCAATATCAATAGGCGTTTGTTTCCAGAAATGATGAGCAAAGGATAGCAACCAGCTTAAGCTAACTCCAAATAATCTACAGGTAGCTCGCAAAGATAAACGTTCTTTCAAACTTCTTTTAATTAGCGCTTTAAGCCACTCTGATTTAGTATGTTTATTGTTCAGCACAAACTGTCGTCCACAACATTTACATTGATAGTTTTGCTTGCCATAATAAGTATGACCATTCTTTTTTATATTTGTACTATGACAACTTGGACAATATTCATACATAAGCTTTGAGTTTTAGTCACTACAAAGTTATGATTTTGTCTTTGTTGTCTTTTTCAGCATTACATTTGATACACCGCCAATTTTTGGTTTATTTCTTGTCTATATTTTAAGTTATATTTACACAATAATCAAAAATCTATTTAATGAGAAAAAGCCTGTTGTTTTCAGGAATACTGATTAGTTTACTGTTTTTATGGTCCAATTGCCAAAGCGATAAGGACACAGCCGCTACTAAAGATGAAACAAGTACCGGAAAGAATGCTAATAGCAATAAAAAGCAAGTCCACTTTAAGGAACAATGGGTCTCCGCTCCACCTGATTTTGATACGCTCTTACTTAGTTATGTGGAAGAATATGATAAAAGAGGTAACCTGATCGAAAAAAAAGAATATAATGCTCAGGGAGAATTGGTCATTCATACCAAGAAAACTTACAATGAATACAATGATGAAATTCAGAAGACTGCTGAAAATTTTCAGGCGAAAAATTTTGTGGAGTCCAGTAATGAAATAGACTATGCCAATGGTAAAAAAACTACCTTGGTTTCGCGGTCAAAGACAGGTACAATAGAAAGCATCTATATCTATTTTGAAAACGGCGATTATAAATGGAGTATGATAAAGGATGGCGAAGAGACGGAATATATTCTTTATAATAAAAATGGCCTAAAAATCGAAACGTCCAGAATGAATGGACAAATGACCCAAAAATTTAAATACGATGATCACGGAACCGTCACACTTAGAATCAGAAAGGCTACTATTCATCCGGAGGAGGTTTTAGCGTATATTAATGAATATGATAGCGAAGGAAATCTCACCCGGAAAAGTTATGGAAATAGAATCGAAGATTATACGTATAATGAGGACGGTAATGTAAAAACGGAAACCTGGTATTTTGTAGACGAAAAAATTCAGTACATGGAATATAAATATCAATACTATTAACTTAAAAACGGTTTACCGGTACACGGTGCACGAAAACCGTTAAACCGTTAAACCGTTAAACCGTTAAACTATTAAAGCTAATCAGCTAACAACCAATAACCAAGCCCTCCCATCATGCCAAAAACCTACATCCTCCACCGAAACAAGCAGGAAATCAAAATCCAAAAAGAAACAGAATATTTCACCGCTATCGTCAATGACGAAAAGCTGATAGCTGAAGTCATCCGGAGAATTCAGGTGCAAGCGTTTCTATAACACCGCCAATAACCACTACTCCCAAAAAGCCTAAGGCAATTACGAAAGGCATTCCTATAATAACTGCCTTGATTAATCCTAAAGGAATAGATACAGGTAAAGAAAACTTCAGCCTACTCAACCAGACTGATCAGGATGTCAAGTTGGATGGTTGGTATGTAGTTAGCAAGTCAAAAACCAAGCAGTTTCTGAATGGGAAGAATATCAAAGCCAATGAACTGATGACGATTAAAGCTATCCCGTCCCTTCTACGTTTAGAGCATGTTGGGAATTTATCCTTCGGGCTGCAAAAGTCCATTTCCGGAACCTCGCTTCACTATTTTTGAGCCCCGTAGCCGGGCTATGCGGCTCAAAAATAGCTTCCCGAGAACCCAAAACTGAACTTTTTCGCTTCCAAAAACAAATCCTCAACATGCTCTTAATTAACAAAGGCGGAACGATCACCTTGTTCAACTATGATCATAAGATAGTCGATGAGGTGAAGTATACTAAGAAGGATGCGGCTAAGAATGGCTGGACGACAAGGTTTTAAGATTTTTTCACTTCTCAGTCGTCCTACCACTTGGAGTGGCAGGACGACTTGAAGTAGTACCTCTCACAAGCGAAAGGAACTCCAATTATTATTTTTGGAAAAAGTTTGTTATATTAAAAGTAAATGTTATCTTTATTTAAAATAAAGCCTTTGCCGTAGTACTATAAACGCTTAATTGTTTTTCTACCCTCAAAAAACTAACCCCATGAAAAAACCACTCTTCAGTTTTCTTAAAACTTCACCCGGTTTATTTAATTACAATCCGTTATTTCAGTTGTGATATTTTACTGTATTTAGGTAAAATCCATTTGGATATTTTTCTACAGAAAGCTCTGTAATTCTTACACATAGTTAGTATACACAAAAACAAGAGGACATAGCTCGTAACTATGCCTCTTGCTGACATCTTTATAGCTGTAATAACACAGCGCTATGGGCGGATGCCGATAAGCCCGGACTACTGAACTATCGTCCAAATAGTGTAGGCTCATCTAAGTATTTCTAAAATTATGAAAAAATTTAAAATTTTACCCCCCCCCGTTACATTTATATTTGTTTAATGTGTTTTGGGCTCTTGTTTTTTTGTTTTACCAATTCTGGTTTTTCTAAAGGGAATGATTTCAATCAAATTTCTATTTCTATTTCCACTGAAACCGG
>JBLHJZ010000570.1:0-3715 GCA_047619515.1 Saprospiraceae bacterium
ACATTACCGATGGAAACCCCACGATTAGCGGAATGGGTCTCGCCGGTAATATCCACAACATCAGCATATGCCGTGTAGTAAAATTCCGGTTTGGTAGATTTATCTATAGTCGGGTCCGGGATTGCCGTAAACCTGATTTCAAAATTCCCGGCAGCGTCCGTAACAGATTCGCCATTAGTGATTTCTACGGATGGCGAACTTGGTCGCCAGTAGCCTCTGCGCCACCACGGAAAGTAAGGAAAGCGAACTTCCCGAACCACCCGATAAACCACTTTTGCCCCGTCAACATTACTACCTGCGTAGGCTTTTGCATTTCCGGTAACGGTCACCTCCTCTCCTAGTTTGAAGCTACCTTTGACTGGATCAAAGTTGACTTCAAATTTTGGTCGTTTATACTCTTCGACTCTAAAGTATTTTCGATCATTATTACCATTCCAGGAAGCCATGAAATTCATATTTCCCGTTAGTCCGTTATTCGGAGCCGTCACGAAACCATTGATAGTTCCATATTCATTAGAAAGAAGATCAAGGGTTTCGACTACCTGGTGATTGACATCTCTTAATTCAATTTTAATCTTTTCGTTAGTGATGATTTCCGGCATTCCTTTATTATCATATTTTAAAAGAATCCCTTTAAAATAGACCGTCTGCCCTGGTCGGTAAATCTCCCGGTCGAGAAAGAAGTGAACCCGCCTGTTTTCGTTTCTATCATAAGATCTGGATACATTTGACGCTCTGGTATCCAGGTTTAGAAGATCGTCACCTTTGGAGAATTTGATCTTAAAATTTTCACGTTCTCCACCGATCCCAATAGCAATTCCATTAGCATTAGTCTTTGATTCTCCCAGTTTTTTCTCTTCATATCTCCTAAGAAGATTATTATATTTATCGGTAAAAAACGCCAGTTTTACATTTTCCATGGGATCACTGGATTTCCGGTGGGTGACTACAATCTCCGCTTTTCCATCTTTATTATTTCTGATAGAATAGCCGATATTAGACACATGGGTATACAGGTATTGTAAAGTATTGGATTTGTTACCAAAGTCTTTCCCATTGGAAAGCACCACCACATACAAACCCAGTGGCAGTGGGTCGATGTTAAATTCGGTGTTATGATTCCTGTAATCTCCGACCGTTGGCAAATCCACGGCAAAACCTTTGATCGGATCCAATTTCATAAGGTATTCGCCTGTTTTATCGTACTCCTGTTTTTCAATATTTTCTTTATCCTTTTCGGAAATCCGGATTACCCTTCCATATACTTTTGAAATATTCCGATAGCTAATACTCATTAAAATCGGTTCATCAGGAAGATTTACCAATTCTGTTTGAAATTGCAGATTTCTGGCGATGATGCCGGATAGCAAACTCCTGCATTGACCTGCACCAAAAGAATCAGGGAATCGGGCAATCGCTTTTTCACAAATCTCAAAGGCAGTTTTATAATAGAACTGCTTTTCATTGTCTTCCCCCCTATTATAATCGGATCCGGCATTATAATAATACTCGGCAATTCTATGAGAAACGTCGGTGCCAGCCGCTTGATCCAGGTATTTTTGTTCAAGTTTTGTAAGGGTTGCCAGGTAAATATTTTCTTTCCCGGGGATGACTGCATTATTATAAACAAATTGCAGCCTTCCAAGGTCAGCATATAATAAGGCTTCCTCAGAATTGTCCTTTTGATGGAACACTAAAAGGTTTTGGAAGAGCTTTATCATCAATAATTTTTCAGAAGTCGAATCTTTTGATTCAAAATTGAAATTTACAAAGGTGGCAATATCTCCCAGTGCTTCCGGTTGGTTGATATAAAACTGGTAAGCGGGCTGAGTCAGGTAAGTTCTTTCGTTAGAAAAATGATCAATCGCCCGATAAACCAGAAAGTCATAAAGTGTTGGTTGCAAGGCTTCTGCGTTGCTTCCAGTTTGTAGAATGGCACTAAAATCTTCCAGCTTTATTTGTTGGGTTCGGTCATCATCGATTGAAGCGAGGTAAAGTATTCTTGCTTTTTCCGTCAATTGGCCGATAGTCCAGGTTTGGATATCGTCGGATTTAAAATCGGTTAATTCAGTTCGATCCTGAAATTTCCAGTAATTCTGATCTAGATACCGCTGGTACATTTCAGCCATCATGGATTCGAGAATCTTATTTTGCGGAAATGCAGCTTTCTCGATATGGATGGCCATATCGTTGATCGTTTTGACAAATCCATCTTCTTCCAGTTGGGTCTGATATTTACCAAGGTAAATGAGACACTTGATAATCTGAGCAGGCTCATTATTTTTTTGAACTTTGGAATACAGCTCCTGTACTTTTTCTAATGCAGACTTTGGGAGCCCACTCTGTTCAAGAGAGTCAATAATTTTCCAGTCTGCTTGGTGGTCATTATTGGTGAGATTTATCATCTGAGGGTTATTGGTTTGAGTAGCTAGGGTACTTTTGCTTTTATTGGTATTGCAACTGAAAAGTAATAAACTCAATAGCGTAAATGAAATTAAAAATGCTTGTTTTTTCATAATTGAACGGTTTTACCGGATATTTAAGTTCTTGGGTTAGTTTAATATTGACTTGCTCAGCGTAAACTTTCAACAGTGATCATTCAAAGGATGAAATTCTATCACATTTTACATACGCCTCCTTATGATTTAAGTTTTCTTTAACAAAAATAAGCATAAAAAATGGTGGCCTCCTTGATTTTCGTCAATGACAAAAATCAAGCAATAAAAAATCGCCGGATATCTACTTCCGGGTCAAGTGGTTTATCATCGATCAGGTGTTCCGCCATTTCTTTTGCCCAAAAAGGGCCGAGAGAAGCACCTTTGGTACCGAGGCCGTTGAAGATGGCTATTTGAGCATTATCAGGATGTACACCGAGTATCGGTCGTCGATCTTTAATCGTGGGTCGGATAGCGGCTTTATGGTCGATCACTTCGAAAGGTAATTTTAGCGTTTGCGCTATTCTTTTGACAAAGTCTTGTTTAAAAGCTGCCGTGGGTTGGTCATTTAAAGCATCCCATTCGTAATTGCTACCTGTCCAGTAAATATCATCGCCAAATGGAGCCATCATGATTTTGCTTTTGAGGATCTGCTCGAAGTTAAGGTTAGGAATTTTTAGGAAGAGCACTTCTCCCTTCGCCGGTTCGAATAGTATTTTTTCAAACCAGGGATTAAAGCGAGCCCGATGTCCTTCGCAATAGACGACCTTCTTAGCTTGTACTCCATTGTATTCTCCATTTACGCCATTATATTTAACAGCCTGATAGTCAATATCTTGAAAGTCAATTATATCTTTTTCTTTAAAGTACTTTTTAAAAATATTTATCAATACGGGAATATCCACCTGCGCTGCCGGATTGATCTCTCCAATGCCAAAAGAGAGGTGAAAGAGATGGGCCAGTTCTTCCATGTTTTTAAATTCCTTCATGTATTCTGTAAAGCCTTCCCAGGAAGAACGACCATGCCAATCGTTAATATCTTTATTGCCATTTAAGAATCGAAGTACGGAGCGATCGTGGAATATTTTGACGGCAAATTTCTGTTCAAGTTTTTGGTAATAAGCTTTTGAAAACGGAAGAAACTCGTCGATCCGCCAACTCTTGGCGAAACGTCGGCCAGTAATGGGATTAATGATACCGGCAGCTATTGAAGAAGAAGCGCCATTATGATGGTTATCTATTATTTGGACGGTTTTGCCACGTTCCAATAGCTGGTATGC
>JBLHJZ010000571.1:0-3713 GCA_047619515.1 Saprospiraceae bacterium
TTTTGTTTTTGAATGATTTTAAATGTTCGGAATTCGGTGTTCAGTATTCAGTATTCAGTATTCGGTATTCGGTATTCGGGCCGAAAACCCAACACCGAATACCGAACACCAGTTTATTCCCCCATTTTGGCAAACCATTTAGTCATAATATTTTCTGCCGGTTTTTGCTGAGGAGTGAAATTGATATTTTTTTTATCGTCATCACGATGTCTGCCTGATTGCCATTCCCAGAAATGCACGCCGGCAAACCATTCTTTGTCCCAGAATGTCTGGAAGAAAGCTTCGTAACAGTTGGCCTGTGTTTGATAGGATACTTTTTTATACAAGCCATTAAAACTATTTGCCCAGGCCCAGGGTTCGATCGCTGCATCATCTGTACTTTTGTACCCGATTTCTGAAAATAGAACAGGTTTATTAAATTCTTTTTGCAGCTTTTCAATGCTATCCAGGTGTTTTTTCCATCCTTTCTTTAATTCTTTTACACTGGGCGTTGTTTTATTAGTCAGGGGATAATAAGCCTGGATACCGATATAGTCGAGTTGATCCCAGAAAGTCACATCATGGAGTTCTTCGTTCCAATTGGCGGCGTAAGTAATCTTTCCACTATATATTTTTCGGACTTCCTGGATAGTTTGCCTCCAAAAATCCGGATGCTCAATGGCGGTCTTATGCAGCTCTGTCCCGACACAAAAAAGCTCCACGTCCAGCAGTTCGCTCATCCGGGCATAATGGAATATAAACCGCTGATAACTTTCTGACCACTTCTTCCAGCCTTCTTCCGTTTTTGGTGAAATATCTGACCGCCATTTTCCGGAAGATGCATTATGCATCCAGATATGCGGTTTTATCATAATGTAAAATCCACAGTTTTTTAAATCTCTTGTCTTGTTCATAAAAGAAGAGTCCCGACTAGTCCAGGTCGTATAGTCGGTGTCTCTGCGACCTACAGATTCACTATCGTAATCTTCCTGACTTCCAAAAGGAACCAACGTAATCCACTCCATATTCGTTTGCATTAACGCTTTGACCATTTCTTCGTCCCACGCTCTCCTACCAAAAACGTGCATCCCTCTTTGCTTCCCATCCAGTGCATACCTGTTTTGAATAGTGTCCGCATTATTATTAAAGGAGTCATCCCAGGAGAATTCCAGTTTTTCGGACTGCGTATACCATTTTGAAAAATTAAAACCAGAAAAAATAAAGGCGACGGGCAGTACGATGAAAAAGGAAAATCGCTTTAGAAAAACCAAGCGGCTCCGATTTTTCCACGAAAGGAAAAGATATTTTAATAACCGGAATAAGGCATACGGAGCGATAAGTAAAGCCCAGCCAATCGGATTGGTCAGTATTTGTTTGGCAACAAAAGGGAAGAATTCTTTCATATCAGTCATACCTGTTCCTTGTATAAGCAACAAAACAAGGGTAATCAGAAGGTATACCAGATAGGTACCAATTATCCAAAAACCAATATTTCGTAAAGTGTTTAGTTTCATTATTTTAACTTCATGGTGAGCATTCCAGGTCAAAAAGTACGCTAACCAGCATCTGGCCAACAATTTACCAATAATTTTCTATACTGACACTAAACTGGACCTTAGCATTTTGTAAAACAAATTAGTGAGTGGATAAAATTTTGTACTAGGCAATGGTCATTATAAATAACTAATAACCAGTTGGTTGGATTTATAAACATCATTGTTTTACTACGCTGTTCATAATTCAAAAACCAGATCTTGTTCAAAATAAAAAGCAGATTCATTAATTTTTAGCAGACTACGCGGGTTGGGAATGTCCAAAAAGGAGGGAGCGGGTGACTGCCTGCGTGAATAGCCTTTTTTTGGACTAGAATTTTTGGGCACTTTTTTTTCAATGAAAAAAGTGTCAGAAGAATCATGAAATGCTAAAGTCCAGCTTAAGGGGTACTGAAAAACCGGAATAGGTCTTTTGGGAATCTTTATTAACTTTATACCAGTATATACCGATACGAAATTTCTATGCCTATGGTATTCCGTCGGCAGTATATTTTCGCATTTCTTAAAAAATTAAACTATGCCATATCGCTGGATTTTATTTGATCTGGATAATACCCTTTACGACTTTGATGCTTCCTCCGTTTATGCACTGCGGATAACCTTCGAGGAATTTGGAGTAAATCATAGCCCGGAAAATATAGCTATCTACCAGGAAGTCAATCACCAGTGTTGGACGGATTTTGAAAATGGTAAGATGGATTTCGCAACCCTTCGGAATATAAGATTTAAACTTTTTGCGGAAGCCATTAATAAGGATCTGGATGGAAAAAAAATGAGCGACCGTTATCTTTACCTTTTGTCGACGACGGATTTTAAAATCGAGGGAGCGACGGCCTTATTGGATTATTTAAAACCCAGGTACAATCTCGTAGTGGTCACCAATGGTCTTAAAGAAGTAAAACGCCCACAGCTTTCCAAACCCGGGATTGCGCATTATTTTAAAGCGATTATCATCTCCGAAGAAGTAGGGGTGTCCAAACCTCATAAGGGCTTTTTTGATCATACCTTCAATGCTATGGGCAATCCGGATAAGGCAGAAACCATCATCATCGGCGACAGCCTCAACTCAGATATCCGAGGCGGACATGATTATGGAATTGATACCTGTTGGTTTAACCCCAGGCAAAAAGTGAATGACAGCACGGTTAAACCCACATTTGAAATCAACAAACTTGATGAGCTGTTGAAAATAATCGAATGATTAGAATTTCTCCTTACCTCCCTTACCACCTTTCCTCTGCCCTCCCGTCATCGGTTCAACAGTCTATGCTTAGCCATCCATATTAAAAAACAAAAGCTGCACCTTACGATACAGCCTTCTATGAAAAGATGAATAAAGATCTAAATTAAAGGCTGAGGAGTGAAAAAAAGAGCCATCACCTCCTCCCCCCTCACTTCTCACCTCTGGTTCAAGGTTTAAAGAATTCCACAGGATCAACCTTTTTTCCGTTTTTGATCACTTCATAATGTAAGTGTGGAGCCGTCGAAGTCCCGGAACTACCCACCAAACCGATGAGATCTCCTTTCTTTATTTTTTGCCCTGCTTCCACTTTTATTTCCGAAAGCTGTGCGTACATCGACTGAAAGGAATCATCATGTTTGATGAGAATGTGGTTACCGTAGCCACCTTTATGCGTTATCACTTTATCGACAACTCCATCTGAAGTCGCATATACAGGTGTACCTATAGGTGCTTTAATATCAACTCCCAGATGCATTTTCTTCTCTTTGAACACTGGATGCATCCGCATGCCAAAAGGGCTGGAAATTTTATAGTCCTTACCTAAGGGGCTAGCACTTGGGGGATCAGTATTAATAGCCCAGATAATCGTAAAAGTCGAAAGTAAAAGACCCAAAACTAAAAAAGAAACTTTTTTCATAGTCAGCGTTTTTTGATTTAATGATTGAATAGTTTGATGTTGAAGTTCTTTTATTTCATCTTTTCCAAAAGCATCAAACACTTCTTTACTGGCTACATGAAAACTATTTCCGGCTGCTATTTTTAACTCTACCATACAGCAGAGATGATTCAATAATTCTTCCTGTAAAGGAATATATTCCAGTCCTTTGGAAGACAAAAACGCTTCGATAAAGAGCACCTGTTGATTGTTTAATTCAATGGGCATCGGGGTTGGTTTTAGGATATAAAATCATTTGCATGGCAAGCATAAATTCCTGAAA
>JBLHJZ010000572.1:0-3692 GCA_047619515.1 Saprospiraceae bacterium
CTCTGGAGCTGATCTGGACAAGATATACCCCTTTTGGATATTGGCTTAGATCAACCGTCTGATTAATGGCGTTTAACTGCTCCATATCTTCCTGTAAAATAACCTCGCCCTTGCTACTATAGATTTTCAAGACACCATTACCTTTTTGGGTTCCATTTAAAATAATACTGAATCTTCCATTATTCGGGTTCGGATGGATGGATAGATCAAATGGCCTTTCGATCAGGATGCCGATGGTTTTGGAATACTCAAACTGGGCATCTTTGTCGACGATTTTCAGCCGGTAATAATTATCTCCGTATGCCGTCTGTTGGTCTTTGAATTCGTATGCCTGGTTGTTCTCCTGGTTTTCTCCATTTGCCTCCACCTTGCCTATCGAATAGAAATTACGGCCGTCTGTACTTTTTTCAATATCAAAATAATCGAAATTGTATTCCGTAGCGGTCGTCCATCTCAATCGACTAAAGCCTTCTTCCCGGAAGCCGGTAAAGCTGCTCAATTCGACAGGAAGTGGTGAAGTATCTTCGACTTTGTAAATCGTACCGCTACTCAGACTGGCGGCATAAAGTTCTCCGGCTTCGTCCTCTCCAAAAGAGCTGATGGCATTAATGCCGGAGATCGTGTAAGAGGTGGTCGTAATATTCCCGTTCACATCTCTAAAAATCGCCCAGGTTTTTTCGGTTCCATAATCAGTTGTAATATAGTACCCGACCATATTGGGAAAAATACTTCCCCGGTAGATATATCCTCCGGTGATCGAGTAGCCTTCCGTGTGATCATATTCAAAAACAGGTGTGACATAACTTTCATTACAATCTCCTCCCCCACCAAGATTGTATGCATGATCCCCTTCATAGCATCGCCAGCCATAATTTCCGCCACCATCGCCAACACTCTCAAAATTTACCTCCTCCCAGGCTCCCTGACCAACATCAGCGATCCACATATCACCGGTGACCTTGTCAAAACTAAATCGCCAGGGATTCCGTAAACCCATCGACCAGATTTCATTTAATACATTTGGATCGCTTCTGAATGGATTGTTCCCGGGGATGGTATAATTTGCAGAACTGGTAAAGTCACAGTCACCTCCAGATTGAGATTCAGTGGCAGGGCTACCTCCGCCATCCACATCAACCCGAAGCATTTTCCCTAAAAGGCAACTACCATCTTGCGAACGATCCTCCGGATCTCCTCCGCTACCTCCATCGCCAAAAGGGATATAGAGGTAGCCATCAAAAGGACCAAAATTAAGATCTCCGGCATTGTGATTGGAATAGGGTTGTTCTACTTCTAAGATAATTACTTCGCTATTGGGATCTGCCAGATTGATGTCATTGGGATCTACTTCAAAACGGGAAATATTGGTATCCCCTCCATTATCTGTATAATTGACATAAAAGTAGCCATTGACTGCATAGTCAGGATGAAAAACCAATCCCAGTAATCCTCGTTCACCACAACAACTGTTAAGTGCCGTAATATCCAAAAAAGGAGTCGCAAGGATAATATCGTTTTCAATGACTTTGATTAATCCACTTCTTTCCACGATAAAAAGGCGGTCGGTACCGTCGCCAGGATTGGCTATATCAACCGGAGAACTGAACCCGGTTTTCCAACTGGTGAACGTTACGTCTGGCTGGGCAAATAAACAGCAAAAAAAGAGGGAACAACAGAGAGCGAATGTGGTAGCAATGATCCGTTTCATAAATTCATGATTTAGAATTGCTTCATGATTTTTAAAAAAAGCAACACTAAATATAATAAAAATAACCGACTGCTTTTAGAAATATTCGCTTTTATGTAGGGCAATTGCAAGATTCCTTTTTTTGCAACAAAGCCACAAAGCCACATACGTATTACTTTGCGTTTTTGAGCCTTTGTGTCTACCTTTTTTTACCATCTTGCCATTACCAATCATTGGGACTATTCCCTCCATTCAGGACTGGATATTACAGAGGGCATGTAGTGCTTTTTGCAATAAGTTCTGCTTAAGGTTCAGTGCTTCAAAGCCCAAAAATTTTTCTGATTCTTTCAGCGCAGATTTTAGATCAAAATCTTCTTGTTTTTGGTGATAAAATAGCTGCTTTGCCGATAACCTTTCCGCCAGGTATTCTTGCTCTGTTTGTCCGGGAGTCGGGATCAAAATAGCTTTTTTTCGAAGTGCAGCCAGATCCATAATTGTACTGTAACCCGAGCGAGCCAGGACAATGTCGCTTTTTAAAATCGCGGCGTTCAGATCTCTGGAGGTCAGAAATGAAACCATCCTGATATTTTTAGTAATATCGACCTCCTCTTTTTTTTCGGTTTTCCCCTGGACGATCAGCGTTTTTATATCAAGGTTTTTTAGCTGACCTATTATCTTTTCTTCTAAAATACTCCGTTGCGGTTCTGGTCCGCTGAGTACGGCGATCAGGTCGTATTCTTTTTTAGACTCCTTAAATTCAAACCGGGACAATGGCCCAATGTAAAGATGGTCAGCCTTGGTTTCGGAAAGCTTCCCGGCGAGGCTTTGAGTACCTTCAAAATCCGGAATCCAACACTCATCAAAAAGGTTTATAAAATGATAATTGATCTTATTGGTGATTATTTCCAGTCGCCGATTTGGAATCGCAATATTGATTTGGTGGGTGATAAAGATATTCTTGGTCTGTTTGTTCCTGCAGCCATACCTGTTATCTGAAATGATGATCTCTATTTTTTCTTTCTTTACAATCTTATTAATGGCTTTCCGCTCCGCCAGTATAGCCCTCGAAATCTTAGGTAATTGTTTTGCAACATTCCAGATCATGCCCGTTCCTTCGTAACGGACATTATAGCCCGGCAACGGGAAAGCTACTAAATCCGGGTACTCTTTTTCCAAAAGAGCTAGTGCCCGGCCATCAGAAGCCAGGAATACTTCAGCACCTAGTTCGATGAGTGTATCGATGATCGGAATACACCGGGTAGCGTGCCCGAGTCCCCAATTTAGAGGGCTTATTAGTATGCGAGGTTTTCGATTCAAATTATATCCTTTTGATGGTTTTATATTTAGGAATGAATTAAATATTAGATTTCCTAATCAAAGTTTTAGGTTAAATTATAGGGAAGCTATTTTTTTATTAAACTAATAATGCATATCTTAATTATTCAAACCTTATTATTAAACTTAAACCCAAAAAACATGAACTCATCTTATTTCCAATATACCATTTTATCGGGAGATACCTTATCTAAAGTTGCCAATAAAATTAACGCTTGTTTTGGGATAACGGAACAACTGATTGTACAAGCTAATCCTACTATCAATCCTGCCACTTTAGAAGTGGGATCCACCATCCACATCCCTGCCACGACCGAAGGAATAAAAGGTCTTGACTATACCGTACGTCCAGGTGATAGCTTTACTAAAATAGCTAATGGAATCAATACTTCAAAAGGGGTGAATTACGAAAAAATAGAACAGGCAAATCCTACGGTCAATCCTAATGATATCCAGATTGGTGAACTTATTAATATCCCTCCAAATGATGTCCCTCAGGAAAACACTCCTCAGAAAAACACCCGACAGGAACCCACGCAAACGAATGCAGTGCCACTTCCTGTAGAAAATATTGGCTATTGGCATTGGACTTATCACTCAAGTGTAGCACCTCCCGAGACAACGATGGGCATGGCATTTTTTGGCGCCACGGATCCTGCAATTGCTATTG
>JBLHJZ010000573.1:0-3679 GCA_047619515.1 Saprospiraceae bacterium
ATATGTTTTTGAATGAAGTTTATTTTTAGGGAGCGTAAAGAATAGATTTTACTTAAAACAATAGGATTTATTGGAGCATTTCTTGATGTTAAGCTGAATATGAATACTTCAAAAATTAAACCAGAAAGTGTAGAGGTATTAAGGGCATTATTAAAACTTAACGGGGCTTTGATAGTGTACGATCCTTTATATAAGATGGCAGATTGCTCTTTTTTCATAGCAAGGGATATCAGGACACTTTTAAAAAATTCTTCCTCTCGGGAAGTTTGTATAAACTTATCGGGCCGCTCTTTAGAGGTGTTGTCTTTTGATTTTATATTAGAAATTGATACCACTAAGCGGAAATATAAGTCATTCTTCTGTGAACAGTTTTTGACAATTAAAAATCCGGATCGGTCTGTCCGATGGTTTTTGCCTGTTCACGCCAAGCACCCAGATTTCCTGGCCTTATATAATGGAGCAGGAATAAAGGCTTCGCTATTTAATTTTGTTGTCAGGATGGCATTTATAGTTGGTTTGAAAAAATGGGTTTGTCGCGAAAAATTTTTCTTGTATTCCAAAGAAGAAAAATATTTTCAAAAGCAATTTGACAATAAGGAGCTCGCTGTCTTTACCGGGACTGTCGGTGAAAACCGAAAAGCAGTTGTAGCGATTTGTGAAAATGGGAAAGCAACTCATTTTGTGAAAATCCCTGTCTCAGAAACAGCTAAACAGCTTATTGAAACGGAACATGCCCATCTGGTGGCCATTAATGAATATGGTTTTAAAAGAATGAGTGTTCCTGTTTCAGAAATGAAAGCTATTGGCTTGCAATTGACCAGTATCCGGCCAAAGGATTCTCGGGTCTCGATAACCCTCAATGATTTACATTTGGAGGTATTAAAAAATCTGTATGCTAATACGTTTCAACTAAAAATGCTCTCCAACCTTGATAGCTATCAGGAAATAGAAAACCATTTAAAGAAAATCAAACTTTTTATAGAGAATAAAAACGAAAATATCCTTGATCGAAAAACGGAACGCCTGGCTTACAACATTAAGGGATTATTAAAAACCTTTGATAAAAAGCAATTGATTCCGGTGGCTTATGCTCATGGGGACTTTACACCCTGGAATATGTTTGTCACTGAAAAGCGGATTCATTTATATGATTGGGAACTAGCAATGCCGGAGCAGTTATTTTTATATGACGCTTTTCACTTTGTTTTTCAGTCGAGTATCCTCATTTTGCATCAACCCTTTGAGCAAATAAAAGCAAAGATCATAGCATTAGAAAACAGAGAGGTTGTCATAGATCTACTAGAACGATACAAACTGGATTATTGGGCTTGTTATCGCTGGTACTTGATTTCCAACTGTAGCTACTATCTGGATTTGTACCTCAGTCAAGAAACCCTACACGTCCAGGCACACTGGTTAGTCGACTGCTGGATCGAAGCAACGAATGATGCAATTATCACCTTACAGCGAAAAGTTGAAATGGTATAATAAAGCAGTAAATAATTTCTTACCTTGCTTCTTAAAAAGCAAGCGAAATGAAAGAAGAGGCAACATCTCATGCAGATATCAATTCTGTTTTTATAGTACATTTCATACTGGTAATTATCGCCTGGGTAGGGCCATTTGTTTTTCCATGGTATTTGATGGTTTTAGGATACGGGATTGTTGTCGGACAATTCCTATATTACAAACGTTGCCTGATGAACCAAGCACATGGCCTGGATGATAGTCAAGAGCATACTTTTTATTCGCATCTCTTTGAAAGATTGGGGTTTAAGCCTAATCGGAATAAGTTGAAAAACTTTATCAGGAGTTATCTCTATATCATTTTGGCAATTTTCACCCTCATTTTACAACTTGGTATGAGCTTTCAGCCATATCTCTCATAAGCGATTATATAATTCATTATTCATTGTTTACCTATGAAGAGTATTCTTGTCCCCACAGATTTTTCAGCTAATACCCAGACAGCACTTGAATATGCTATAGATCTGGCCAACCAATTCGCTTGTAAATTGATTTTGTTCAATACCTATAAACTGAGTCATCGTGCCGGAATGTTTATCGGCGTTGAGCGAATGATGAGAGATGAGTCGAAGGAGCTAATGGAAGAAACATTAGAAAAGACTCAAAAAAAATTGAACGAGGGGGTATTATTGGAAGGAAAAGTTGCAAAAGGCGAAGCAGTCTCTACGATTATCCGTGCTGCCAAAAAACTGGAAGTAAGTATGATCGTCATGGCAACACAGGGAGCCAGCGGCTTGAAAGAAGTATTTATCGGGAGTACGACGAATGGCGTTATGATTGGCTCAAAAGCACCTGTTTTAGTCGTCCCCTCTGAATTTGACTACTACCCTTTTCGTACTATTGCCCTTTATGCTGATGAAAAGATGGTGCTCAATAAAAGATCCTTTGAAGCATTGCGGATGATCGTATCTCGGTATGATGCCAGTATTTGTGCGTTTTATATTGGTACAAAAACCGATACGGTAGCAGACACTGTCAATGATTCCCTATCTGGGATTTTGGAAGGCATCAAGTTTAGCTTTCATGAAATAGCAGGAGATGATAAGGACATAAATCAAAAAATAAAAGATTTTGTAAAAAGTGAAAATGCAGATATGTTGTGTATGATAAAGCGAAACAGAGGGTTTTGGGATAGATTGTTTAGTAATAGTGTCACCACCAAAGAAGTCTTTCACAGCAATGTTCCTATATTGGTATTGCACGATTAAGCTTTTATTGAAGCGCATTTTCATTGCAAGTAATATGTTTTAAAAAGAGCATGTATATTTATAAAAACAATAAAATAAATAACTATTCTTTGTTTATTATAAAAATCTAATAACATTAGCTAATTTTACGCTGATTTAGGGGTAAAATCCTGGGATATTATTTCAAGACAAAATTATTAAACAAGAACAACATGAGAAAATTAATCAAATTAAGTTTACTCTTCATGGCAATTGCCGTCATCTTTCCATCTTGCGTTTCCAAGAAAAAATTTACGGAGCTTTTAGGTTCTAAAGAAGCAGTTGATGCTACTTTAGCTCAAACACAAGGCAAAGTGAAAACGCTGGAAGGAGAAAACGAGGAACTAATGACTGCTAAGACAGATTTGGAATCAAAAAATGCATCTTTAAGCACTGAGTTATCTTCTGCAAAGACACAACTAGATGGTGCTTCTAAAGAATTAGCAACAACAAAAACTACCTTGAGTGCAACGGAAGGTCAACTTGCATCTGCTGAACAAAGCATCAAAGGTGTTTTTAGTAGCTATGAAGGAAGCGGACTTGATGTAGTACAAAGGGATAATCGCTTATACATTACAATGTCTGAACCTATTACTTTCCGTAGTGGTTCTACAAGACTTAATAAATCCCAAAGAGATGCCGTAACAAGTTTAGCTGAAATCCTTAAAGCTAACCCTGGTATTAATATTCAGGTAGAAGGCCATTCTGATAATGCAAAATTTGTTGATGGTAATGGTAACAACTGGAATTTGAGTATGAACCGTGCTATGGGTACGCTTAATTACCTACTTAAAAAAGGTGTAAGCCCTAACCAATTATCTGCGGTAGGTCGCGGAGAGTTTGCTCCTGTAGCTTCTGATGCTCCTGATTCTAAGGAAGCAAGAACACAAAACAGAAGAGTAGAGTTTGTCGTAACGCCAAGTTTG
>JBLHJZ010000574.1:0-3679 GCA_047619515.1 Saprospiraceae bacterium
CTTTGGTTGCCTGTATTTATTTACCTATTGACATTCCTTACAGTTTCAATAGTGTCGCTCGTGTATATCCTATCCAAAAATGGGAGTTGCTGAAAAATAATGATGGATCCTTAATTAGTTCTCTCCATAATTATCGTACCGGTTTGTTGAAGGATTATTCCAGTTTTCAGTTTGATAGGGGAGATGTGGTAAATATTCAGTTTAACCCCGGGCAGATAGCAGAGACTTTTGTGGATAGTGGTACGATGATCGCCTCTATCTATTCAAATAGCTTGTCCGAAAAATTGATTAACTTAAAAAACCAGCTAAATGTTGAGCGGGCGAATCTCCAAAAGGAAAAAGCGGGTGAAAAAGTTGAAATTGTCTTGGAGGCAGAAGAAAATCTCAGAATGACAAAGGATAATGTCATCTATTATGAACGGAGTTTTAACCGCGCTAAAAGATTACTTGCTGAAGGGTTAATTGCAAAAGCTACTTTTGAACAAATCGAAAGCGACTATCAGGAAGCCCAAAATGCTGTTGCGATTGCTCAAAAGCAGATAAATATTCAGATGACTGGTGAAAAACCGGAGCAAATACTATTGACTCAGGCAAGGATGTCGGCATTAAGCAGGGAGATTGATTTTTTGGAAACTACCTCTAACTTTTATGAACTGAATGCTCCGATTTCAGGAAACCTAAGATATGAAAGCGATTTAAATGGTGACCGGGTAATTGTGGAAGATACTTCAGAATATATTATTTTTATTCCTGTACGATTAAAAAATCGTTATTTTATAAAGGATAATGTGGCTATAGAACTTGAGTTAGTAGGCAGAGATACGATGATAAATGCTGAATTGGTGGAAGTAAGCAAGCAAACTTCCCAGCTTAATAATAATGTAGTGGTAATGGTGAAAGCTTGTATTTCAGGTACCGAATTTGGACTTTCTCCGGGTATGCCGGTAGCATGCACCGTGAAGTGTGGGGAAGTTAGGTTATTGGAATACCTGAAAAGATCAATAAAAGTCGATATTCGATAACAGCCTCCTGGATTGTATAAGCGCATGCACTAAGTACCCCCTTTTACTCTTTGGAGTAAATTTCCCGAGCCGATTTAAAATATATAAATCTTAAAATATTTTGAGTGCCTGACATATTGCCGGAAACTTGATTTAAGCTATTAGTTCTTGGCTTCCCTTTATCGCGTCCTAAAACGCACCAGAGGGAAGCCAACAGCTAATAGCTAATAGCCGTAAATGTGTCACGCACGCCAATGTTTTAGGGATTTTACAGCATTCTTCATCAGGGAAGATGAAAGCGTGTTAACTATTGAATAAGTACATACTATGTTGAGATACGAATACAAATACTATGTGTCTAACCAAAAGTTAGACCTACTTAGGGCTTTGGTCGAGCCAAATGTAAAGCTGGATAAGTTTGCTGCTTCTTGTCCTGAGAAGCATTATACCGTCAGGAGTATATATTTCGAAACACCTGATTTTGAGTGTTATCATACCAAAATGGCGGGTATCAAAAATAGAATCAAAGTAAGGTTGCGTGGATACAATGAGGAGGATATTTCTAAAATTGTATTCATGGAAATCAAGCGAAAATTCGAGTCTCCGATTTTTAAAGACAGGGCACCACTTACCTATGGTGGAGCATTAGAAGTAATTGGCGGGAAACCCCTGGACAATTATATTATGGACAAGCATAATTTTGAAGTCTCCAGAGATTCCGCCAGGAAGTTTTTATATAATGTCCATGGCCGAAACATGAAACCCGTTGTCAACGTAATTTATGAACGGGAACCCTGGCTCAATCGTTTTGACGACTCGGAAAATAATCTTAGAATTACTTTCGATAAAAACCTTAGGAGTAATTCCTACCCCACTTTGGAAGAATTATATATGGAAAAAGAATCCAAATATACCCTGGAGGGTTTTTTTATTCTGGAAATTAAGTTTAATATTCGATTTCCGGTTTGGATGAATCCAATTATTAAGATATTGAATTTAAAGCGACAATCTGCTTCGAAATACTGTTTATGTGTCGATTCGCATTATCCAAAAATAAATATTGATAACCGTTTTGATACACTTTCCAGGGGAAGAATTTTTTCGGATTAAGGAGCTGAAAGTACAACGATACAAGCTAAACAGAAACACTATGCTAGAGGATTTTCAGAACATAGACCTTTTTTCGCCTTCGATTTTTGATATAGCAGGCAATATGTTAGTTGCCTTCGTTTGCGGGATTATTATTGCCGTAGTATATCGAATGACTTATAACGGCCCCAGTTATTCTCCCACCTTTGTCAATTCACTGGTTTTATTGGCGATGATCACTGCAGTGGTGATTCTCACTATCGGAAATAACCTGGCAAGAGCTTTCGGCTTGGTAGGTGCTATGTCTATCATACGTTTTCGAACAGCGGTCAGGGATGTGCAGGATATTATTTTTATCTTCTTTTCGCTTACCATTGGTATGGCAGCTGGTGTAGGACTGACCCTGGTAGCGGTGATGGCTACTTTATTGGTTTCCGCAGTTATTTTACTATTAGTGGCTACCAACTTTGGAAAGCCACCCAAGAAACAACATTTGTTACAACTTTCTTATGCGGGGAACCCCGAAGCGGAAGCAGAGGTCAAAGAAATACTTAGAAAACACGCCAGAAAAATAAGACTTGTCAACCTCAAAAATGTTGGTACGGATGGCACTATGAGTGCTTTTTATAATCTGACACTCAGAAATGACAAGAAAAGTGAACTCTTTCTTCGGGATCTTCAGCAGCTCGATTATGTGCAAAATGTAAACTTATATTTCGAGGAAGACTCTGGGGGGATCACGCCGTAATTTAGGGGTGAGGGGTGAGAAGTGACAAGTGGCAGGTGATCGCTTCGCTTCTGATGTTGTGATCGACCTACGGTCTTGTGAGGTCGACCCGAAGCGACCTCACAAGACCGTAGGTCGATCACAAGGGCATAGCCCGATCACAAGACCGTAGGTCGATCACATGATCACCTGACCGTAGGTCGATCACATGAGAAACGATCACTAGCCTGTAATTCAAAGAATTGTTTTCCTTCGGCTCCACTCAGGACAAGCCTTCCTTTTCTTTTCAATTTCCTATCTTTGCAATTCAGCAAAAAAATACCTGATGACAAACAAGGAAATAGCAAATGCGTTTAATGATCTGGGGCGGATTATGGAACTCCATGGAGAAAATACTTTTAAAATTCGCTCTTATAACAACGCTTACCTAAGCCTGCGAAAATTAGAAATACCACTGAATGAAATGCCGGATGATGAACTCGCAGGAATAAAAGGTATTGGAAAAACTATCGTTAGCAAGATCAGGGAACTGGAGCAGACCGGAAGCCTGGAAGCCCTGGATAAATACAAGGCCATGACACCTGTCGGCGTACAGGAAATGTTGAAAATAAAGGGCTTCGGGCCTAAAAAGGTACGGGTAATTTGGAAGGATTTAGGAGCTGAAAGCATCGGTGAACTGCTATATGCCTGTAATGAAAACCGGCTGGTCGAACTGAATGGTTTTGGACAAAAGACGCAGGAGGATCTTAAAAATAAATTAGTCTATTTTTTAAATTCTAAAAATAAATTTCATTTCGCAAGTTTGGAATCTACTGCGGTGGCTTTGAAAAAGAGTTTACAAAAAAAATTACCGGATGCTAAG
>JBLHJZ010000575.1:0-3678 GCA_047619515.1 Saprospiraceae bacterium
ATGACAACATTCAAGACAAATAATATGGCCATTACATCTAAATAATGAGGATATGCCGTTGATTCTACTACAGCCAGGGCGACTTTATCTGTTACCCCTGAGGCCTCAGCTGCTGCTACCGCTGTGTTCTCAAAATAGGGTTGCAGTATAAACTGACTTAAAATATACAATACAGAACCTGAAATTACTCCGATTTTTGCTGCGATTGCCGGTACTCTGGTCGTCGTATATCCCACAAAAATAATGGTCAAAATGGGAATACTATAAATGCCGTTTATCTCTTGTAAATAATCAAACAAACTTCCTGCATTTGCAATTAAAGGAGCTATAAACATAGCCGCAATTGCCAGTACGATACCGAACATTTTACCGTACTTTACAACAGTTCTTTCATCCGCTTCAGGATTGATATGTTGTTTATAAATATCAATACCAAATAAGGTGACAGAACTGTTCAAGACACTATTAAAGGAACTCAAAATTGCTCCAAACAGCACTGCTGCGAAAAATCCCAATAATGAAGCAGGCAATACTTTATTTACTAGAGCGGGATAAGCTTGATCGACACTATCCAGTCCGCCTTCAAACAAATGATAAGCAATAAGACCAGGCAGTACGACAATGAGTGGCCCTAATATTTTAATAAAGGAACCTAGCAACAATCCTTTTTGGCCTTCCGCTAAGTCTTTGGCAGCTAAAGCCCTTTGGATGATTTGCTGATTGGTACCCCAATAAAATAATTGTACCAGCATCATTCCCGTAAATATAGTATGAAAAGGAACAGGGGAAGTTTCGCTTCCCATAGATTTAAACTTATCCGGGTTTTCAGTTATCAGCGTTGAAAGACCATCCATCACGCTTCCGTCCCCTATAGCCATTAATCCAAAAATAGGAATTAATAGTCCTCCGATCAGCAATCCAATAGCATTGATGGAATCCGAAACGGCAACAGCTTTCAAACCGCCAAAAACGGCATAGATGGAACCAATTATACCTATCCCCCAAACACAAGTCCACAGCGCTTGCGTTTCTGATATATTGAATAATTCAGGCACATCAAACATTCCACTAATCGCAACAGAACCAGAGTACAAAATCACTGGCAATAGCACCACGACATAACCTGTTAAGAATAATCCCGAGGTTATGGTTTTTGTGGCTACATCAAATCTGGTGGCTAAAAACTGGGGGACAGTGGTGAGCCCTCCTTTCAAATACCGAGGTAATAAAAATATAGCAGTCACTACCATTGCGATGGCTGCTAAAGTTTCCCAGGCCATTACCGATAAGCCACTTTCATAAGCAGATCCGTTCAAACCAACAATTTGCTCAGTAGAGAGATTGGTCAATAATAAGGAGCCTGCAATGACTCCGGCTGTCAAACTTCGCCCTCCAAGAAAATAGCCATCCGAAGAATTCTCGTCAGTACTTCTGGTTGCCCAATAGGAGATGACTGCCACCAATATTGTGAATCCTAAAAAACTAATTATTGCCATGTGTAAAGTTGATTTTAGATATTTTCTCGTTTGTAAAAAATAAATTCTCTCTGGCATTTAGAAGTTGTTTCTTCCAATGCGGGCTGAAAAATAGTTTTTTATTCTCAATTAATGAAAAAACAGGAAAGGATTAGCTGGAAATAAGTGATTTGAGTAAGAAAAATATGGGGAGGAAGGTGGAAAGGGAGGACGGAAGGAACAGTAGGAAGGATACGTACAGTACGAATACGTTGTGCCTTAGTAGCGATTTATAAAAGCCCTAGAAATAGCAGCGCTTATAAAAGGTGATCGCTTCGCTTGTGAGGTGGTGATCGGCTACGCCTTGTAGAATCGATTCGATGCGATATCACAATATGTAGCCGATCACAAGGGCGAAGCCCGATCACAAGGCGAAGCCGATCACAAGGCGAAGCCGATCACAAGGGCGAAGCCCGATCACAAGGCGAAGCCGATCACAAGGGCGAAGCCCGATCACATGAATAGCCCGATCACAAGGCCTAGCCAATCACCTTTAAGTTAAAGAAATAACACAACCACCAAAGATAAAATGGTCAAAAATATCCCAAAGGTAAAAATATTGAAGGCCCGACGAATCCAGGACATTTTACTGCCCAGCCGCTTGCCAATGTAATAAAGGTCTTGAGCCATATGTGCTTTAATCAGTGATGGATCAACAAGACCTTCATCGAAATACGCGTAATATTCGGAAGGTTCCATTTTGTAAAAATTGCCAAAAAAGAAGGGACTGGCTTGGATACTCGGATCTACACTATTCCTGTTGCCGCCAAAATTTGAGGGCTTTAAAACCTTGGCAGCCATATAAATAGTCGCAAAACAAGTGCTAGCAAGAATGCTTAAGGGTACAAATAAGAACAGCGTATAGATATTTTCCAGATTGGCAATAATCATCGGAACCAAAGCAGCAATCATAATCGCATTCAGGCTCAAGAGTACATTCGCTTTATTATCGGCGATAGCTGTCAACTGAATATTATTTCTTTGGGTAGTCCGAATAATGTTGATTGTCTTTTTTGACAAGCCCTGTTTCGCTTTCGACTTTTTAGTCTTTGCTTTAATTTCGGTCGCTTCTTCTATAAGATACATATTCCAGGAGATTTAGACAATGAATTATCAGCTGTTAAGTACCTATGGATTTATAGTTACATTAGATGAAGGAGAAGCTTCAGGAAACCGGATTTTGTTGATTTCATCATAAAAAGAATTGACATAAGCAATGGTTGCTTTCCGTTGTTCTCTATCCAAAGTTTTGCAATTTTTGATTAGCTCAAGAATACTCTCTTTTTTAGATTCAAACAATTTGACCGTGGCAGCCATATCTTTTAAATGCTCAGGATCGCCAAGATAAAGCCTGTCACTAAAGGATTTTAAGTTATAATTTGGGTTTACAGTAGTATAGGGAGCCGCCACTATTCCTGAAAAATCAAAATCATAAGGAATGGCTAACAATTGTCTGTCTTTACTAATCAACTTAACATTATGTGCTTTCTTATAAAGTTCCCAGTCATGATTCCCGATCATATATTGAAAAAGCGCCATGGTTTTGAATTGATCCTGATTCACCATTTCGGCTTTTATCCCAAATACCTGATCGTATTTCTCCCCGCCAATACGGGCTCTCAACTGTGCAGTGTCCTCAATAATAAAAGCCCATTGCTTAGTCACTTTTCCGGATGTTACATCTTTAAAGTTTATTTTTAAAAACTGTACCCGGAAGCTATAATCTGTGATTTCATTATAAAACTTATAGGCCAGATATTCTTTTAGTAACAGCTCTTTAGCAAGAGATTCATCCTCAACACACTGGGTCACTAATTTAAAATCATCAAAAAGTGCCAGGCCGGAAGTTGCTAGATCTTCTTTCTTAAAGTTCAATTTCAAAGGTGGCATTTCACTGCATTTAGTCCTTCGGAATCTGCCTCTCAGGCCTACCTTTGCTTTCCAGCTTTGTTCCTTTCCTTCTTGGTCTTTAAAACTAAAGGTAGCTTTGAAATCTTCTTCACTTCTTCGGTCAGCCAGCAGTTTATCCAGCTCCAGCTCCAGGGTCACCTCCATAATCTCCTGATAATTAACAAGATCGAAAATACTTCGCTCCGTTGGAGGGTCGATATTTTGAACGGTAGCTGAAAACAGCAGATTAAAAGAAAATGATAAAACGGTAATA
>JBLHJZ010000576.1:0-3670 GCA_047619515.1 Saprospiraceae bacterium
AACGCTCCCCAATTTTATCTGCCAATATTTTAGTGTATTCGGTCTCTCTTTGAAGGTTTGTTTGCACTTCCCCATCCGTTAGAAAATAATCTTTTATATCAATCGGGTTGCCCCATTTATCAAAGCTTTCACCTTCTTTATTCACAAAATTACCGACTACATCCATTGGTTTTCCGAAAGAAAGCGTAATATGAGAGCCTTGTGAAAATAGTTTCCACATAAATCTTAAAACCTTCATCCGGCTATAAGAGGCATCTTTAATCTGTAGAAAATGTTCTTTTCCGGTCTCTTTCAGGTGTTGTTCTATCAGGTATTTTGCTTCCAGTACTACATGATAACCAAGCACTAGCGGAACAATGAAAACTTTCTCTTTTTTCCCTTCCTGGCACAACATCCGCTGTGCTTCCACCGCAGTGCCCATTAAACCCATTTTCAATTTCGACTCTATTGCTCCCGAACGGGAGCGAGTGCCACCGGGAAAAAACAGCGAATTGGTACCTCTTTTTATGGAAAGTGTAGACATTGTTTTGAGTGTTTCCAGGTAAATCGCATTCTTTTTACGTCGATCAACCCGGTAAGCACCAAGGCGGTTCATAAAATAGGCCGTATACCCGGTATTATACAAATTGAGTCCGGCACCATAAGAAAAAGAAGGTAAACCTAAAATAGAATCCATGGCGTAGCCAACGAGTAGGCTATCCAGATTACTGAAATGAGTGGGCACGACGACGACTGTACCTTTGGTCATCAATGACCGGATCGTATCTATCTCTCCTATCAGCTCCAGTCGATCCGTAAAATGGAACTTCCTACCATAAAATCTTCTGAGGTTTCGGCTGGCAGCGGTATTCAAAAGGCGATCAAAAAATATATTTAGAAACTTTCGGGCAAAAAGGAAAGTTTTGATTTGGAAAGTACCCACTATTTCTTCAGAATATCGGCTAATGATCTTTTTTAGAATTTCCTCATTTGAGGCTTTCGCCTCTTCCACTTCTTTATCCAGAGAGTACCGAACGAGGTTTTTTCGGATTTTGTTCCAAAACTGGTTTTCATTAGGTGGATCCACTTTCCAGGGCTCTTCTTTGATCCGGATTCTTTCGAGGTAGATCGTTTTGATCAATAGATCACTTACTAGTTCCGGTTGTTTCCGCAATATCTTTCCGAGTGTAAATTCATCGATCTCCTTTATAAACGCCTCTCTATCTTCACTCAGTTTGAAAATGGGCCAGTCTCCCATTTCAGGAATCACCGGAGGATATTTTTTTACATTCCCTTCAAGTCGTTGTTTGACCATGAAATTCAGCGTTTAGATTTTCGATAAATTCCAATATTTCTCCCTGACCAATTCTCTTGGTGGCTGAGGTGATAAATTGTTCAGGTAAATCATTCCAATATTTATGCATTTCATTCTGAAATGCTTTTAGGTTTTTATTCTGGTCATTGAGTTTCATACGATCCGTCTTTGTAAAAACAATCACAAAAGGAATCTTCATTTTGCCCATCCAGTTTAAAAACTCCATATCAATCTCCTGAGGGGGTACATTTAGGTCAATCAAAACAAAAGCACAACCCAAAGTATTACGCTTTAGCATATACCCTTCTATCATCTTTTCCCATTCGAAACGTTTCGTTTTGGAAATCTTGGCATATCCATAACCTGGCAAATCCACGATATACCAGGATTTATCGACCAGATAATAGTTTAAGGTTTGCGTCTTTCCAGGGGTATTAGAGACCCTTGCGAGATCCTTCCTGCTACAAATCATATTAATCAGTGACGATTTTCCAACATTTGACCTCCCGATAAATGCATACTCCGGCTTATTGTCCTGTGGACATTGCCGCTCTGTAGCAAAACTCCCCGTAAACATGGCTTCTTTTATATTCATTAGCTCTTTATCATTTTAGGAGGCAAAGGTAAGAATAATAATGCAAGGATAAAACGGGATTAGGCCTCTCTTATCCGAATAATAAAATCTCCTTCCGGGTCATCCAATCCTTATACACTCATTATTGGCTTAATTTATCTTTTTAAATATCGCAGAAAAGCCTCCTCCTTTGGAAAGCTGAAGTGGAAGCTTGGTGTCTTTGGAAACCGTCTTCGTTTCTAATTTATAATCTATAGCATTTCTGGCAGCATTGACGCCATCGCTCAAGGACTGCATTTGATAAGATCCTGCTCCGAGAAAAGAAAGGTCAATTTCAAAATCCCGGGCATCCCAATCCGTCATGGCGCCAAGATACCAATCTTCTCCAAGTCTTCTGGCGACAATTATATAATCGGAAACAGCTGCTTCGAGAACTCTTGTTTCGTCCCAAATTGTAGGAATTTGTGTGATAAAATCTACCGTTTCCTGTTCTTTATAATAGATGGTCGGAGACTCGCACATCATTTGTATCGGCGCTTCAAAAACCACATACATCGCCACTTGATGTGCTCTGGTACCCAGACTCATAGGTCTGGTGAAGCTTATAAAATAATTTTCCTTATTGGCATTGATCATTGAACCGGGTGTAAAATCAATCGGTCCTGCAGCCATTCTTATAAAAGGGATGGTTACGTTATGTTCTGGTGAAACAGCATCGCTCCACTTGTTGTTTTCATTTCCTTTTACCCCTTCGTAATTAATTAGATTTGGCCATACACGTTCGATACCTGCGGGTTTGAAAGCGCCGTGGTAATCAACCAATAACTTATATTTGGCTGCGATTTCTGCGATCTTTTCATAGGACTGCACCATATATTGGTCGCTTCTTTGCATAAAATCTACTTTGACCCCTACTGCTCCCCAACTAGCGTAAAGCTTAAGAATTTCATCAGGATTTTCGTCTAAGGGTTTCCAAAGCACCCAGAGGATAATATCTACCTTTTTAGATTTTGCATATTGGATCAATTCAGGTACATCCAACTCTTCGTTATCTTCTAATATTTCAGTGGTTGACTTCGTCCAGCCTTCATCCAGGATGACATATTCAATATTGTTTTTTGAGGCAAAATCAATAAAATATTTATAAGTCGGCATATTAATGCCTGCTTCGAAATCAACGCCATAAATATTATTGGCATTATACCAATCCCAGGCGACTTTCCCCGGTTTGATCCAATCTGCATCAGGTATTTTTGATGGCTGAGAAAGTTGGGTTACCAGGTTACTTTCCACAAAAGTCCGGTCATCATCGCTTATCATAAATACGCGCCAGGGATATTCCCTTGCACCATCCACTTTGGCAATATAATCCGCTTCTTTTGTTATAATCTGATTGCGATCCGGGCCAGATTTTTCATTTGCAACCGCTTCCAATACATATTTCGGAAAAACGGCAGAGAAGGAATCGCCGGCATCTTTTGAAAGAAACATACCTGGATAATTATGTAAGGAAGCTTCTGTAAACAGTACTTTTGCTTTTCGCATATCCATCATCACCGGTAGGCTGCAGAATTCTCCTGCCTTGATATCTCCTAATTCTTTTACAAGGTATTCCCGTTCATTATGAGAATACATGGATTCTTCTTTTGGAAAATAAGACCTGGTATTTTTGGGAAAGCTAAGTGTCATCACCTCATTATACACTTCTTTGCTCTTTTCATTTTTATCCACAAATCTATAAGCTACTCCATCATTGTAGGCTCTGAAAATCACTTCATATTTATCATCAAAAAATAAGGTCA
>JBLHJZ010000577.1:0-3669 GCA_047619515.1 Saprospiraceae bacterium
TCTGATCGGTAGTCTTGCTGTAGGCTATTTTGAAATTGTAACGGTATTTCAGCGTATAGCCGAGTTCAATATTATTGACGATTTCTGGAAAAAGAAAAGGATTGCCTTTTTGAAAGGACAACTCACTAAGTTGATTATTAAAGGGGTTCAGTACATTATAATCCGGGCGGTTGATCCGCCGACCATAATTCAAAGCCAACAAATGAGAGGGAGCTACCTGCCAGGTCAATCCGGCACTTGGAAAAAAACTGAGGTAACTGGTATCCACCGGCGGTTCCTGGAGTTCGGCGACGAAGGCTTGCAGGTCGCCTAATAGATCGGTGTATTCAGCCCGAAGTCCAGCCGAAAAATTCCATTTCTCATTGATAGGCCTGGCATAAGAGATATAGCCCGCATAGACATCTTCATCATAGGTAAAGATGTTGGATTTACGGTCGTTTTGGATCGCTACGCCGCCTGTTTCATCAAAAAACAAAAAGGTATTGTCCGAAGCCACACGGCTTAATTTCGAACCAAAACCAAGTTTACCTCCGAATAAATCCTCCTCCACATCTATTTTAAACGTATAAATATCAATATCTGTCGGAGTATCAAAGGAGTTGATCACTTCACTCAACAGTGTATCCTGGGATTCGTCTGTATAATAGCGATTGGGTTGGTAACGGGTATTGTCCGTGCTAAATCTCCCATAGTCCAAATCCAGATTGACACTCCTGCCCTTTTTGTTGTCAAAGCGATAATTGATATTAAAAGAATTTTGCTGAAACTGACTTTTAGCGTCAGAATTTGCCAACAAAAAGCTGTCAACCTGAGTCATTGAGTTTTGGTCGGCAAGTGTAATGGTATTGGTAGAATTGTTGAGCCCATCTGAATAATTGCCGCTGACCAGGAAACCTAAAGTATGCTTTTGGGACAAAAAGAAATCTGTTCCCAGCCGATAATTAATGTTTTGATTGCTCATCTCCATCCTATTGTCATCAACTTTGAAAATCCCGTTTTGCAAATCCTCAAAGTGCATGCTATGGAAACGATCGTTATCAGAAGCACTCAAGGAACCGAAAGTGTTCATGATCTTATTCCTGTGGTTGACACTAATACCCCCGTTCATTTGCAAAAACTCACCCTGACTAACAGTTCCATTGATCGTTCCATTAGTCCCATGACTCTTATCACGTTTTAGCCGGATATCTATGATGCCCGCATTGCCTTCCGCTTCGTACTTCGCTCCGGGATTCGTAATGATATCTATTCGGTCAATTTGATCTGCAGGAATATTTTTTAAATAATTGCTCAAGTCGTCACCGTTCAAGGGCAATCTTTTTCCATCCACGTACAATAGCACTCCTGAGCGCCCCAAAACATTAATATTGTCATTATTGTCGACGGTCACACCGGGAGCCTTCCGCAAGAGTTCGATAGCGTCAGAGCCCGTAGAATTGATCGTGCCCTGTACATTGAATACCATACGGTCAGATTTGACTTCGACCATAGCCCGGGCAGCGGTGACGGTCACCTCACCGAGTTCTACAGACGATTCACCAAATACGAGTACTCCAAGGTCGAGGATTTGATCGGCAGTGAGATTAATATCATTTTGGCGTAAATCTCCAACGCCTACATAGGTAGCGGACAGGAAGTAGCTCCCTGCATTAATGCCTGAAATCTGAAAAATACCAGCCTCGTTACTCGTTTCTACTTTGACCAGGCTACTATCAGCAGCGCTGTATAAGGCTACATTGGCAAAACTGACCGGATTATTTTCTTTGTCCTGTAATTGCCCTTTGATACTGGCAGCTTGTACATTTATAAAAAGGCTACTAAGGATAAACGTAAGCGTAAAAATTAATCTCATGTTATTGACTATTTGAATTTTCTTTGAATCCGCAAAATTAGCGGATTATATTTCTTTTTGATTTCTTTTTCGATAAAATGCACTGGAAATTATATGAAGGAGACAGATGCACCTCATCTTTCTCAGAAAGTTCTTCCAGAATTTCGAATGCTGTAGGAACAGACCTGAAAACGATACTTTTAATACACGCATTTCTATTAACCATTCTTTCTTATAAATGTTCTGATTTTTAAAATCAATCTTCCTTTTAATTTAACACTCTAAGAAGAACAATATCCCATCTCTTACGTACAAGCGCTTATAAGTACGGCATTTTACAATCATTTAAAACCAAAACATAATGCCCATTTCAGATAAAAGCGCCCTAATGCTTGGTTGGGAGTTCCCGCCACGTATGGTCGGAGGTCTTGCTATCGCTACCTATGGCATAGTTGAGGCCATGAGCCATTTTATGAAAATACATCTGGTCATTCCTTTTAAAGATGAAACCACTCCTGTCATTCCTAATGTCACTATCTACGGTCTCAATACCATTGAGCAGGATTTTAAAAAAGCACCAATCCGATCGGTTTTAAATAAAAAAACGACCATTCTTTCTTTTACCGAAATTCATAGTTATCCGCTGGTTTTTGAAGAAGGCGTCGAATATCTGGAGACCGAAGAGGTAGAAATCATTGAAGAAGGCGAACACAAGCCCTTCCATTCTCACCTCGAAGTATTCAACTCCCCGGAGATGTATGGGAAAGGGCTTTGGGATAAATTGCCGGTGTATAGTGAAATCGTTAACGAAATTGCAGGCCTGATTGACTTTGATATCGTGCACTGCCATGACTGGGTGACTTTTGGAGCAGGCAAGAAAATTAAAGCCACTTATCATAAACCGCTTTGCCTGCATGTACATGCACTGGAAACGGATCGAGCCTATAAAACCATCCGAAACGATATCTACGAGATCGAACATAGTGCGATGCAAATGGCGGATTTGATCTTTCCGGTCAGTCAATATACCAAAGAACAGATCATCGAAAATTATGAAATTAGCGGCGATAAGATCATCCCGATTTATAATGCCATTGATGAAAAATTGATCAGGCGCTGGAAGCATAAAATTCCGGAACGCATTGTGACTTTCCTCGGTCGGATCACCGCTCAAAAAGGCCCGGAATATCTTTTCGAAACTGCTCAAAAAGTAGTGACAGCCTATCCTAATGTAAAATTTGTGATCGCCGGAAATGGAGATCAAATGGCACAACTCATCGCTGCTTCGGCTGACAAACAGATCAGTCAGCACTTTATTTTTATGGGTTTTGTAAGTCGAGAGGATGTGGATGCTCTATTGGCAACATCTGATGTCTATTTTATGCCTTCCGTCTCCGAACCATTCGGGCTAACGGCGCTAGAGGCAACAAGAGCAGGTGTCCCTTGTGTGTTGACCAAACAGTCCGGCGCAGCTGAAGTATTACCCTCCGCTTTGACGGCAGATTACTGGAACACCGATTTGTTTGCCGAACATATTCTAAAGTTACTTTCCAATGAAGACTTCCGCCAAAATATTATAAAAGAGAATCAAAAGGAAATGAATAAAATCAGCTGGTATGCTTCGGCTGCCAGGATTGTTGAGGAATATGCGGTGATTCTTTGACTATGGCCGGAAGTCGGAAGTCCGTAGTCGGAAGTCTGATTCGGACTTTACAATTTAATATTTGGAAGTTTTTCGTTAACAAGAATTCGAGACTCATTAAAGAAAAGCTTCCAAATATTAAACTCCAAGAAACAGGAACAGACTGCCGACTGCCGACTGCGAACTTTGTTCTATC
>JBLHJZ010000578.1:0-3668 GCA_047619515.1 Saprospiraceae bacterium
AGAGGTGAGAGGTGAGAGGTGAGTACCGGAGACTACACCTCTCACCCCTCACCTCTCCCCCCTGAAGAATCTAGCGTGTCCTCTTCATTATGCAAAAGCGGTGCCGGTGAAGAACTGTCTATGGGTTCGAGCAAATCTGGAGGAATCGGTCTGCCAGGCGCAACAGGCCTGTCAAAGGTGTCCTGTAGGATTTTTAAATTCCTGGATAGGGTAATAATAATAGAATCTGCCTGCGTGTCTGCTGCCTCCATTATCTTTTCTTCACATTTTTTTATCCTGATGCTGCGATATCGCTCTATTTGTCTTTCTACCTCTTTGTCTACAAGACGCTGGATAGCAATAGCATGATCGGTGTCCTGAAAACTCATGAATATTCCAGCACAGGCAAAGATTCCAAGGAGTAGGGTACTAATATTTTTTTGCATCAGCATCAATTTTTCGCCTGATTTGCGCCATCCTTTCTTCCACGATGGAGTCGGTCTTGCGGGTAATCTCTTGTGCAAATTGAATATCGCACAAGCTATCCAATTCTTCCCGAAGACCAATCTTTTTTTCCTGGGACAAGCTGTCTATTAATCTATTATGCGAACGGGAAAGCCGTGGCTCTTCTTTCTCACAAGCAGTCAAAGTGGCTATAAACCCAACTAAGATAAAAAGGAAAATTTTGGCAATAGTTATATTAGTCATTAGTATCAATCACTTTTTTTCGCAATTCGAAATTTTTTCCCAGATAAACTTTACGTACCATTTCGTCCGCCGCTAATTCTTCTGCCGTCCCTGCTTTGAGGATATTACCTTCAAACATCAGGTAGGCACGATCCGTAATAGATAGCGTTTCTTGTACATTGTGATCGGTGATCAGGATGCCGATGTTTTTTGTTTTGAGCCTGGAAATGATATTCTGGATATCCTCGACGGCGATGGGGTCGATACCTGCGAAAGGTTCGTCGAGCAGGATGAATTTTGGATTGGTAGCCAGTGCTCTGGCGATTTCCGTTCGGCGGCGTTCACCACCCGACAAAGTATCGCCAGTGTTCTTCCGGACTTCGTGCAAATTAAATTCTTCAATAAGATTTTCCAGCGCTACTTTTTGTTCGGCTTTGCTTTGCTTAGTCATTTCCAGCACGGCTTTGATATTATCTTCGACACTTAATTTTCTAAAAACGGAAGGCTCTTGAGGAAGATAACCAATGCCTAGTTGAGCTCTTTTGTACATCGGGAGTTCGGTGATGTCTTCATTTTCCAGAAAAACATTACCACTAAATGGCCTGATAAATCCAACCACCATATAAAAGGTAGTCGTCTTCCCTGCTCCGTTTGGTCCCAGTAAACCCACAATCTCGCCTTGATTGACATAGATGGAAACCTCTTTTACCACTTTTCGCTTACCGTAAATCTTTACCAGATTTTTTGAACTTAATACCATGTGTTAGTCATTTATAAAGTTAGCAGTTCTCAGCCCACAGTCGGCAGTACTTCGACTTCGCTCAGTACAAGCCTGATCCTGCTAAAAAAGAAATAGAGTGCTCATCACTAGATAACTTGTCTCCTAGTCTACTTTTAAAAATGTAAAAAGCTTAAAGTTAAAACGATGTAGCCAAACAAACGTTGCGTTATTTCTTGATAGATACTTCGGCTTCTACGTCCCAGTTCTCCCGGAGCTTTTCTAGTTTTTTTGAAAAGAAAGGCTCGGGCTGGGATTTCAAGTCATAACTACCGCTGTCCCATCTTCCATTGCCATTGAGGTCGCTTATGATTTCTACTAAATATTCCCCAGCAGAGATTGTTTCAAAAGATTTTTCAAATACAGCCTGGCCGCTTACCGGCATTGATTCAACTAAGTTAGTATTATTTTTAAAATATAAATTGATAATATAATGTTGATCAGGAATGAGGTCTATGACCTTTAGGTAGAGGTTGCCAAAAGCTTTTTTCTCCAACACCCGATAATTTTGAAGGACGGTATCTTTATTCTGTAATGGAAAGATATCCGAAAGTGCATCTGGTAATATTTGTAATTGATAATTAAGCTTTTCTTTCCAGCGATAGTTGATGACCAGGTCTTTTCCGTCAATCTCGATGTTTGGAATCACTACGTTGAGCGTAGAATCTTCCAACAGCAAAACAGCAGAACTATCGATATTCTTAAGCGGATGATTAAATGACATCCGGGCAGCTTTAGTTGGATTCAGATTCGTAAATGCAGCTTTCTTGGCATCGGTTCTTTTTAATTTATTCGTTTCTAAAAAAGCAGCCCTATCGGGAGGTTCGACCAAAAAAGTGTCTTTGAAGTCGTCGCCCTGTTCCATGAATATCTGCCAGGAAGCAGAGTCTTCCTGATTATACCAGACCTTGATCGTGTCTTTCTCCATTTCATAAAAAACCTGTTGTCCGATATCCTCATGAGATACGATTACATCAATAGGCATTTGATTGAAGGTTAAATTAACCTTTCCGAACTGATTATTTTTCGGAGGTGTAAGTCTTGCCGCCGGACGTTCGAGGAACATACTGATCACGGGCAGTGTTTCTTTGTTTTTTGAAAGCACGATCGTACTATCCGGAAAGCCAATGAGTTCCGTTTCCTGGTTGAAAAGATAATTGAGGTCATCATCTTTCAGCGCAAATATTTTAAAGGTATCAGATTTTACATTTTGAATTTTGTAGCTTCCTGCTTTATCTGTTTTTGCAAAATAAAAAGGCCGCTCAGTTCTCACCACCGAATCCACCAGATTATCATAAAGCATCAATAAGGCACCATCAATAGGCGCTCCTGTCAGCGCATTAACGATATTGCCGGAAACCTCCATCGAGTCAATAAAATCGCCGGTAGAGAATACGAAGCGCAGATCAGGTACTGCATTGTTTTCTGTGAAATCCCGAATGGACTCTCCAAAGTTGATTGTGTATGTAGCATCGGCTCTCAGCACCTCGTCTTTGTCGAATTCAAATTTTACCGTTTTCAACTTGCTAGTGAGTAGCCATCGCTTTTCCAGCGGCGGGGAGATGATTACCTGATTGAACACATCCTTCAGCTGGATATATTCATCAAAAACCAAAATGATATCACGCTTTTTAAAATTCGTCTGAAAATTTTCGATAGACTCGTCAATATCCAGCACCGGAGGAATTTCGTCCTTCTTTCCTCCTTGAGGGGAGGGGCCGATATTTGCGCATGCGAAGAAGGTAAGTATAAGAATGAAAAAGAAGTACTGATTTTTAAACATAGATTCAAGCTTAGCCTGGTTGGTTGCAAAAATAAACGATTCCAAGTAGGAAGCTGTATTTGAAGCGAGGAAATTAACAATGATCACCAAATGATATATGGTCAAATGTGTATAATTCGGGAACTACCTCCCCCTCGGATGAAAATTCAAAATCGTCTCCCGCAAATACTCCTTATCAAGATGAGTATAGATTTCAGTCGTCGTGATAGACTCATGACCCAGCATATCCTGCACGGCTTTGAGATCGGCGCCGCCTTCTACCAGGTGCGTAGCAAAAGAATGCCGGAAGGTATGCGGAGAAACAGTCTTGGTAATCCCAGCTAGTTTTGCCGCTTCTTTTACAATCAAAAACACCATTACCCTGCTCAATTTATTACCTCTTCGGTTGAGGAAAAGAATATTCTCAGCATCCTTATGGATATTCATCTGTCCTCTTCGTAC
>JBLHJZ010000579.1:0-3665 GCA_047619515.1 Saprospiraceae bacterium
TTTTTCATTCCCTCAACTCCGTTCGGGATAAACCTTAATTATTCATTCCATTTATTGTCTGTGCTGAAAGCAATAATTGTCTTACTTTCTTTTTAGCTCTGCTAAATTGTGATTTCGAAGTCGCGACGGATATATTTAAAATATCTGCAATTTCCTGATGATCATAACCTTCCATTAAGTATAAGGAGAAAACTACCCTATAGCCATCTGGCAATTGGAATATTGCGTTCTTGACTGCCTCCAGGTTTAATGCTGGTTCCTGGTCAACAGTTTCTTCTTCAACATTTCCAATACGTTCGTCAATCTCTTCAAAAAACATCCGCTTTTTCTTTAAAAAGTTGATACAGTTATTGATGACGATCCTTTTGATCCATGCTCCGATCGATGAATTAAATCGAAAAGAGTCAAGTTTCGTAAAAACGTCAACAAAAGAGTTTTGTAAGAGGTCTTCAGCGTCCATTTCGTTTTTCACCATTCTTAGGCAAATATTATACATAGCCTTAGCATAAAGCTCGTATAATTCGAACTGGGCTTTCTGTCCACCTTTTTTACACTCTTCTACTATTTCCCGATGTATTTTGGTGTATTCCAATTTTTGTAAGTGTATTTGATTAAAAAGACATGCAAATGTTAAGAGGGTTGCATGATGGTTGAAATTAATTATTTTTTCTATAAAACAAAAAAGACCCTTTCAACGATAACGCCGAAAGGGTCTTTTTTAAGTTCAAGCCCAAGCTCAAGTATCCAATTCAAACCCAGGAAATTTAAAACTGCTCGCGTCCAAATTTGATCTTGCAATCACACTAGAGTCTAAGCTATTCCTCTTCGAGCTTGGCATCTGATTCCGTATCTTTAAGTTTCTTATCCGCCACATTCTCGTTGAGAAATTCATTGATCTTTTCAATTTGATAATTGGTAACGATCTCCCCGAATTCATTGATGCTGATATCTAAACCTTCGAGATCTTTGTGTACTTCCGGTTTTCCGGTGTTTGATTTTTTCTTTGACATGACATTCCGTTTAATGAGCAGGTGAAGGGGGCTTAATGAAAAGTATTAAAATTCATTCCTTTTTTTTATCCCTAACTCAAGATTATTAATTAAACAGTCTGGCTTAATTCGTTGAAATACATATAAGCTTTTTTCAATCTGTTGCCTACTTCTGTTTTACCTAAGGTTTCAATCATATCAAACACGGCAGGGCCTTGGGTAGTTCCTGAAATGGCGATTCTTAAAATCGGAAATACTTCACCAAACGATAATCCGGTATCATTGAGAAAACCTTTGACGGCCGTTTCCAGTGCCGCTGCATCAAATGGATCGGTGTTATTAATCAATCTTGCCAATTGATCAAAGGATTCCTGCCGCTCTGGTTTCCAACGTTTTCGGATTGTCTTTTCATCATATTCTTTGACTCCTTCGAAAAAGTAATAGCCCTTTTCAACAAAATCTGGTAAAACGCCAACACGCTCCTTCATCAGTTCACATACCTTTGCCAAATAATCATCGGAGATCTCATAACCTTTTTCATCGATAAAAGGCCGAACGAGCGCTGCCAGCTCCTCGCCATTTTTAGCCATAAGGTATTGCTGGTTGTACCACTTTGCTTTTTCGAAATCAAACTTTGCACCTGACTTACCGACACGCTCGATAGAAAATGCCTGGCTCAATTCCTCCAAAGAAAACACCTCCTGCTCTGTCCCCGGGTTCCATCCCAGAAAAGCCAGAAAATTCAATACTGCTTTAGGATCGAAGCCAAATTCCCGGAAGCCATCAAAAGAATCTTCCGGCGTTTCGCCTTTCCAGGTTAACGGGAATACCGGAAATCCAAACTTTGCGCCATCCCGTTTCCCTAATTTTCCTTTACCGGTCGGTTTTAAAATTAGCGGCAAATGAGCAAAATGTGGCATAGAATCCTCCCATCCCAAGAAACGATAAAGGTATACGTGATGAGGCGTACTGGACAACCATTCCTCTCCCCGGATAACATGGGAGATTTTCATAAAATAGTCGTCGACAATATTAGCAAGATGATAAGTAGGCATGCCATCTCCTTTTAGTATAATTTTATCATCAACTTCGTTACTCTGAAAGGTTATTTGTCCTCGAATCAAATCATTAAAAGACACTTCTTCGTCTCTCGGTATTTTCAAACGAATCACATAAGGAACTCCGCTTTCCAAACGTGTTTTTACTTCTTCCGCTGAAATAGTCAAACTATTATTGAGCTGAACCCGAGTAGAACTATCATAGCGAAAAGTCTCTTTTCTGCTTTCATAATCAGTCCGCATCTTATCAAGCTCCTCCGCAGAATCAAAAGCATAATATGCATTTCCGCTATCCACTAATTGTTGTGCATATTGCCCATACATATCCTTTCGTTCTGACTGACGATAAGGGCCATAATCTCCTCCAATTCCCGGGCCTTCTGTCGGTAGGATTCCGCACCATTTCAGGGACTCAATAATATACTCTTCTGCGCCCGGCACATATCTAGCCTGATCAGTATCTTCTATTCGAAGGATAAAAGTGCCTCCTGTTTTTTGTGCTAAAAGGTAATTATACAAAGCTGTCCTAAGGCCTCCAATATGAAGAGCGCCGGTAGGGCTGGGAGCAAAACGAACACGAACTGAACTCATTTATACTTTTTTAAAATATTAATTGATTTTTTTTAAATATATAGCAGCGATATTGAACGCCATGGCGTTGTACCAACAAGATTCCAACATTGACAATACCCTAAAGTTTGCCTTGAAATTTGAGTACACAAAGGTAAGCAATTTTCAAAGAGGTTGTAAAATTTTTGAACATATCGCCCAAGACTTTAAACACAAAACCAAAAATCGGTTAACTATACTAAAACAAGTCAAAGGAAAACCAAAAATCTACAGCCGGATTTTATCATTATGTTTTAGTTAATTTAAGAGATGTATCTAGTAAAAACACCTAAGTTTATTCAAAACTTATTTCCGAATTTCTTTTGGAAAGTACCTACCAGCGAAAAAGTTATTTATCTCACTTTTGATGATGGTCCTATCCCTGAGGTTACCCCCTGGGTTCTCGAACAATTGAAAGCGTATGATGCAAAAGGCACCTTCTTTTGTGTTGGAGATAATGTAAAAAAACATCCGGAGGTTTTTCAGAAGGTTTTGAATCAAGGTCATGCAGTGGGCAACCATACCAATAATCATGTGAATGGTTGGGGTACAGACAATATTCAGTACTTCCACAATATAAGGAACTGTGCCCGTCTTGTAAAGTCGGATTTATTCAGGCCTCCTTATGGCAGGTTGATGCCAAAGCAAGCGCAATTTTTACAAAGACATTATAAAGTAATCATGTGGGATGTATTGAGTGGCGACTTTGATCCGGAAATTTCTAAGGATCAGTGTATGTATAATGTAACCTCAAAAGCGAAAAAAGGATCGATTGTCGTTTTTCATGATAGCCTTAAAGCTTTTGAAAAATTACAATATGTCCTTCCCAAAGTCTTGAAACATTTCCATGAATTAGGATATACGTTCAAATCTTTAAAAGCGGAAGCCCTTCAGGAGAAAATCCCTTACGGACAATCTGCCTGAGTTCAGAACGGCAATATTTAATAAGCCTTATTCGGTACTTCGACTTTCCTTCAACGTTGTTCAGGACAAGTCCCTCAACGATGTC
>JBLHJZ010000580.1:0-3661 GCA_047619515.1 Saprospiraceae bacterium
CCGCTGACCTGGGGTATACATACTGGCACAGATAATCCATTGGATAATTATCGGGATATTTATACTAAAAAATATGGAATTAGCCGCTTTGGCTCTGGTTCGCATCTGATGGCTATCGTCGATGCCAATAGCAATGGACATACGCTTCGAAACGATCAATTTGAAGTCGTTAAAAACCTCGACGGGGCATTGAACTCTTTAGGGAAGCTGGAAACCGATGTATTTTACTGGGAGAAATATACCACGAAACCCTGGGTGAATTCCGGACAGTTGAGAAGAGTAGGGGAGTACAAAACTCCCTGGCCTTGTTTCGTAATCGCTGCTACGGATGATATCCTGGCCCGCGAGCCGGATAATGTAATCCGGATACTGAGAACAATTCATGATAGCTGTGATCATTTTATGCAAAACGACGAAGCGATCAAACTCGTAAGCGACCGCTTTGGCCAAAAGCTGAGTGATGTGGAACGCTGGTACCATAATACGGAATGGGCGATCCACGGCTGGGTGAGCGAAAAGATGTTGAAGAGTGTGATTTTTCACTTGAGGGCTGCGGATATTATTGGGAAGGAGGAGAGGATTCCGGAGTTGATTTGGAGGAGGTAAAATCAGCGACTAGGAGTTAGTGCAAACCTCGTAGGTTTTCACTAAAATTGATGAAAAAGATTAATCCATTCATACTGATTAAAGCAGAAACCTACGAGGTTTTAGCGCTGGGTTGGGGTAGTTCATTTATAATTATAATTAATGGAATTTCGTGAAAGTAATTTTAGACGCCAGAGCATCTACCAGAAAATTATTTCTTCCGCCATTTAATATCCACATCTCAATATTTTGTTTTTTGCAAATGCTGGCCGCCTGGATTTTGGTGGCCATTCCACCTGTACCCAGGGAAGATTTATTTTCATCAATGAAAGACGTTATTTTTTCAATATCGGTCACTTCATTGACCAGTTCGGCATCTTTATGATGGAAAGGGTTTTGGGTATAGAGGCCATCGATATCAGAGGCTAATACTAAAAGATCAGCTGCTGTAATCACCGCCACATAAGCGGACAATTTATCATTATCTCCCAATACAATTTCGTCGACAGCCACGGTATCATTTTCATTGATGATGGGGGTATAGCCGAACTCGAGTAGTTTATTGATCGTATTTTTTACATTCTTTTTAGCGACGTCACTTTCGAAATCACGGTAGACCAGGAGACATTGGGCGACTTTTAATCCAAAGCTGCTAAATACCTCATCGTAGATGGAAATTAATTTGGGCTGGCCGATAGCAGCCATCGCCTGTTTGGAATCCACTTGCATTGAACCATTGGAGATATCTACAAATTGGCGGGCTGCAGCAATCGCACCAGAAGATACCAATACAATATCATAAACATCCCGAAGGCTAATAATCTGTCTGGCGATATCCTCAACCTTTGCGTAGGAAATGCGATCGGTACCCGCACAGAGTGTGGAAGAACCAATTTTTAAAATCAATTTCTTTTTTGACATCTTAGGATCTGATTTGACCATTCCCGAATATAAACCACTTATTGGTTACCAGTTGTCCAATGCCGATCGGGCCTCTGAAATGTACCTTCTGCGTACTGATCGCCATTTCTGCACCAAAACCAACTTGCCCCCCATCGGTAAATCTTGTTGAAGCATTATGGTATACTGCCGCACAATCCACTTCATTTAAAAACCGCTCCGCTTTTTGATCATTAGTGCTAATAATCACTGCGGAGTGCTTACCAGAATACGTGTTGATCATAGAAATCGCTTCCTGCATATTGGGGACTAAGCCGACCAATATTTTTTTAGCAAGAAACTCTTCATAATAAATATTAGGATCTTCGAAAGCATTAATTTCAAATCTATCTGCCATACTTGTTGTACCGACCACTTCTATTTTATTGGCGCTAAGTAAAGCCACGAGTGTCTCGATTTTTGCCTCAAGATCAGGTAAGCCCTGGTGAATAAGCACTTTGTCCAAAGCATTGCAAACACTGATTCGGCTTTTCCCATCGAGAATAATATTGACCGCCATTTCAAAATCAGAAGATTTGTCAATAAACAGAAAGTTGTTGCCTCGACCACTTATAATGACAGGAATATCCGTATTTTGTTTGACAAAATTAATCAAGCCTTCACCACCTCTTGGTATGATCAAATCTACCTGATGACTATTGGTTTTGATTAATACCTGAGTAGCTTCGCGGTTTAAATCCAGATAAGTAACAAAATTTTTATTTAAACCATGCGCTGTCAATGCCTGTTGCCAAAGATCCGTCAGGACAAGATTGGTGGTTCTGGCTTCCTTACCACCTTTGAGCAGGATTTTGTTGCCCGCCTTAAAAGCCGTGATTGCTGCTTCAATGGTGACATCCGGTCTTGACTCATATATGATAAGGATATTACCAAAGGGAACGGTTCTGTTTTCGACCCGCATACCGTTATCATGGTCATAGGTATAAATGATCTCCCCTTCAGGATCTTGTAAAGCAATGGCCTGTTCAATGGCCAAAATCATTCCTTTGACCTTTTCCTCATCTGCTTTCAGCCGGTCGAGCATCGACTCATCATCCCCCTGGTAAGCAGCCAGATCCTTTTGATTGGCTTTGATGATTTCCTTTTGCTTGGAATGAATGAGTGTAGCCAGTGTTTTTAGAACAGCATTTTTCTTCTGAGTAGTGACCATGGAATATTATCTGAGATTACATAAAATCTGTAAAAGTAGGTGCTTTTTAGGTTTTACGCTGGATTTGACTTAAAAGTTGTTGGTAGGGGTGGATTATTTTAAGCTATACCGCAGACTGCCAAGTTGAGTGCATCCCTTCTATTCATCAGGACATGTTTGCCCTCGACTTGCCAGTTGCGGCATAATATTTCAGTTACATTCAATACATGAGTAGAGAACTATGCAAACGGCTAGATCCGCAGGTTGTAGATCTTTTAGAACTTGGAGTTCTTACGATACCCCGTACCCAGGGCTGTTAAGCTTTTAGAATGCGTTATCTTCGTGCCAAACAAAATATTCTAACTTCTAACCTCTGATTTTTCCTTATCTTTGCCCAATGACAATAACGATCTTAGGAATCCTGGGGATCACCCTAACCCTCTTTATCATTCGTCCTGTCACTACCTTTATTCATGAACTCGGACATGCGATCCCTGCTTTGTTTTTTACTAAAGAAGAAGTAGTAATCTATGTTGGCTCTTATGGTGATACAGACAAAAGTATCATTTGGAAAATTGGTCGTCTAAGTATTTTGTTTAGGTATAAAATTACCGATTGGCAATTAGGCGTATGTTGGCATGGAAGAACGCCAAAAATTATTCAAAATTTTCTTATTATACTCGGAGGACCGGTTTTTTCTTTGATATTGGGCATAGTGTCTTACCTACTGATTTTGCAATATAGGGATCACACCTTCCTTACTTTTTTACTAGCGGCTTTACTGGTTTCCGGGCTTTTAGATTTTGTGGTGAATATGATTCCGAGAGATCATCCTTTGGAAATGCATGATGGTCATCTAGTATTATCTGACGGTGGGCAGTTATTATATTATTTTAAAGTAATGAACTATCCGCCTTCTTATTTTGAAGGGCTTGATTTATTGGAAGAATATGAGGTCGACGAAGGAGTCAAAAAGTTAAAAGCTAC
>JBLHJZ010000581.1:0-3658 GCA_047619515.1 Saprospiraceae bacterium
AGGGAAGAGGCTGGAATCAAACCCCGATCCTTTTGGTGTTGGGCGAGAATGCTCCCGGATTCGACATCCATGACCGTCATACTAAAACCCTGAGCGTTCAAGGCTGGGTCAGCAGCTAACTGGTCAATAGCGGATTGAAGCCGGGTCTGTGCGGCCAGCAAATTGAAAAACAGAATAAGCGGTAAAAAGAAAACAAATCTATGCATATCTTTGTCCTATATTGTCGAAGGGTTAGGAGTGAGAAATGAGGGGTGAGTGGGTTATAGCCATCTAACCTCTAATTCCTAAGTCCCGAAATTACTTATTTAAACGAAATCCTGACCCGGAAACGGAAAGGAATTTCCAAATTTATTTTCTCCTTTTATTTCAACTCAATGGCAAAAGTAAATATTTCCTGGCTGATAAAAATGGCGTGGCGGGATAGTCGTCGGAACAGGAGCAGATTAATACTCTTCATGTCTTCCATCGTTCTTGGAATTGCGGCCCTCGTAGCGATCAATTCTTTTAGTGAAAATCTACTTCGGGATATCGGCAAAGAAGCTAAATCTTTGCTGGGTGCAGATTTTACTATGGAAAGCAACCAGCCCATAGATACAATCATTGCGCCGGTGTTTGATACTATCGCAGAAGATCAGTCGAGGTCTGTTGATTTTATTTCTATGGTGCTCTTTCCTAAAAACGGCGGTACCCGACTGGCTTTTATCAAAGCCTATGAAGGTAACTTTCCTTATTATGGAAAATTCAATACCTCCCCCGAACAAGCCTACCAAACTTTCAAAACCGGTCGAAAAGCGCTGGTGGATAAAACCCTGATGATTCAGTTTAACCTGAGTCCTGGCGACTCCATCAAGGTAGGCGAGGTGACTTTTTTGATTGAAGGGAAATTGATTTCCGTTCCGGGGCAGGCAGGTATTTCCTCCTCTATTGCTCCATCGGTTTATATCCCGATGCAATACCTTGAAGCGACCAAACTGGTACAGCCAGGTAGCCGGGTGGATTACCAATATCAGTTTAAAATTCCAGATAGCGTAAATGTCGATTCGCTTGCTAAAGATTTTCGGAAAAGCCATGAAGAGCTTTCCTATCGGGACAACTCCGTAGCAGAACGGCAGGAAAACATTGGTGAATCACTCGGCAATATGAATACCTTTTTAAACCTAATCGGATTCATTGCGCTATTATTGGGCTGTATCGGTGTGGCCAGTGCAGTTCATATCTATGTAAAAGATAAGTTACCCACCGTCGCTATCCTCCGGACGATCGGAACAAGCGGCCGGCAGGCATTCTGGATTTACCTTATTCAGATCATAGCCATGGGATTGTTGGGCAGCATCATCGGTGCAGTATTGGGCAGCACTTTACAGATCATTCTCCCTAGTGTGTTCGGAGAGTTTTTACCAGTTCAGAATGTAAGTACAGAAATTTCCTGGTCGGCAATAAGCCAGGGTATTTTGATCGGACTTGGTATTTCTTTGTTATTCGCTTTGCTTCCTTTATTGAGCATCAGGAGGATTTCGCCACTGCGTACGCTTAGGGCTTCTTATGAAGAAGATACCAATAGCAGAGATCCACTGCGCTGGTTGGTTTACTTTCTAATTTCCGCATTCATTGCCGGGTTTACTTTTTGGCAAACAGGAGATATGCCTACTTCCGCTTTTTTTACACTTGGAGTAGGGCTGTCTTTTTTATTATTGGCTGGCGTTGCAAAATTTTTGATGTGGGCCGTTAGAAAATTCTTTCCAGTCAAATGGAATTATGTCTGGCGGCAAAGTATTGCCAATCTATACCGACCGAATAATCAAACACTTATCCTGATGGTTTCCATTGGTTTGGGAACAGCATTGATCTCTTTGCTATTTTTTACACAGGAAATGCTGCTTAGCCAGGTGGCTATGTCCGGTTCGGGAGACCAACCCAATATGATTCTCTTTGATATCCAGCCTGAACAAAAAGACGATGTCATTAAAGTAGCGGAGTCTTTTGATATGCCGATCATCCAGCAAGTGCCTATTGTGACGATGAAGCTCAATGCCATCGATGGTATAGATAAAGCCGGTAGGATGCAGGACACTACTTTAACTACGCGCCGCTGGGTCTACAACCGGGAATATCGGACGACTTATCGCGACACTTTAATTGATACGGAAGAGGTGATTGACGGCACATGGCATAATAAAGGAGTAGTCGGAGACGAAACGATTTACGTCTCTATCGCAGAGAGTATTGCCGAAGATATGCAAGCCAAAGTAGGAACCAAACTAGTGTTCGACGTACAGGGAGTACCGATCGAAACGACTGTAGGGAGCATTCGAAAAATTAACTGGAATAAAGTACAGACCAATTTCTTTGTCGTTTTTCCGACTGGAGTACTGGAACAGGCGCCGCAATTTAACGTCCTTGTCACCAGGGTAAGCTCTCCGGAGCAATCGGCAGGCTTTCAACAAAAAGTAGTAGAAGGGTTTTCGAATGTATCGATTATCGACCTTACCCAGATTTTAAAATCTGTGGATGCCGTCCTCAGTAAAGTGTCTTTTGTGATTCGCTTTATGGCTTTGTTTAGTATCCTGACCGGATTGTTGGTGCTTATCAGCTCGGTAGTCATCAGCAAATACCAGCGGATCAAAGAAAGTGTTTTACTAAGAACGATCGGCGCCAGTCGACGGCAGATTTTTTCGATCAATGCTTTTGAGTATTTTATGATTGGTACGCTTGCTACTTTTACTGGGATTATTCTTTCCGCAGTAGGTACCTGGTTGTTGGCCCGATTTAGTTTTGGGATTGCATTTGCGCCAAGTATACTACCGCCATTTCTTTTATTTTTTAGTATCACTTCATTGACGGTGTTGATTGGATTATTCAATAGCCGGGATGTGTTGAACAGACCGCCTTTGGAGGTTTTGCGGACGGAGGTGCAGTAGAGGACAGGGGTGAAAGGACAGGAGTGAGGGGTGAAACGTGAGAGGTGAGGGCATAGCGTCGTTGGGCAGTAGTCTTTTAGGGACAGGTCTCAAATTATTGCTATGGAGTGATGGCAATAAAATAGTATAAATCCAGTACTAAAACTCACTAAATCCTTTATCTTGCTGCATAACTTCACCAACAGCAAAACAAATGAGTACAGAATCTCCTTCTTTTCAGATCGATGACAAGCGGATAATAAATGGCTGGGCAATGTTTGACTGGGCGAATTCTGCCTTTGCGCTGGTCATAACGACTGCTATATTTCCCGGTTATCTGGCAAGTATTCTTCCTACGGAGGTTCCCTTTTTAGGGCTCGACATAAAAAGCTCTGCTATTCTTGGCTTCTCTCTTTCTTTTGCCTATCTCATCATTGCTTTATTTTTGCCCTTATTAACCGGGATCGCGGATTATGGTGGAAAGAAAATGCCCTTCATGAAGTTTTTTACGAGGATGGGAGGCCTTGCTTGTTTAGCGCTTTTCTTTTTTGTAAGCCCGGAGACGATGTGGATCGGGCTAACGGGATTTATACTCGGGGTTATTGGATTTGCCGGAGGACAGGTTTTTTATAATTCTTATTTACCGGAAATTGTCTCGGAAGCCAAATATGATAATGTAAGTGCAAAGGGTTATGCATACGGGTATATAGGGAGTGTATTGTTGTTGGTTTTTAATTTAATCATGCTCACTTTTCCAAATT
>JBLHJZ010000582.1:0-3655 GCA_047619515.1 Saprospiraceae bacterium
AGGTTTATGTGCCATACTAATCCCCTGCTAGGGCACACAAGATTGACTTGGACTCCTTGAATTACAGGTGGTGATCGTTTCGCTGTGATTGGGCTATGTTCAAATGATCGACCTACGGTCTTGTGATCGACCTACGGTCTTGTGATCGACCTACGGTCTTGTGGAATCGCTCCGAAGCGACCTCACAAGACCGTAGGTCGATCACCACCTCACAAACGAAGTGATCACCTTTTGTGAGCTAAATTCTTTTTGCGATTGCCATGAACACCCAACCTCTTAATGACGAATAATTATTTCCTTTTATCACCATCAATAAAGACCAAAAAAAAGCTGACTGCATAGCAGCCAGCTCGATTAACAAAATCATAAAAAACATTGTTTAAACTAAATTTTTAAAATCTTTGTTTTTTGATTTTAATGGCTCAAAAAAAGCCGTAATTCAAGTGTGGTAAATGTTAACTCCCTTGTTAATGTTGATTAAATCAGAAGCTTAAATGCTTCAAAAAAAATAGTCTTGTGTTTATTTGTATTACACTTAAAAAAAATTGGGAGGATTCCAGTTGATTTGTAGTTGTTAAAACAGCGCGGAGGGTTACTACTGTTTTTACCCATATTACAGGCGATATTGATTTTTCTTGCGATTAAGATTAAAAAATGGGGGGAAGAGAAAACGGTTTTCGGTCTTTCGTATTGATTATAAAAAATGAGAAAATTTAATGCATTATTGTTTTTCGATGAGCAAATGAAATTAAAAAAAGGGGGGATTTATTCATCATCAATTAAAAAAACAGTGGGGGAAATATCTATTAATTACTTATTTGTTTTTTATACCCTGTCACAATCCTAAATACATTTCTTAAGTTAATTTTTCCTTATTTTGTTTTGCTGTCCGTGACATCGTTGATATGATAAAACAGGTTCAACTACTATGCCACGAGGTAGTCTTTGTTGCCAAAAGTGAATATTCTAACCAAAAATACCATAAAGAGGGTAGGGAATTTCGGTGAATATTTCTTCAATCCAGGATTTTTATTTTTTTATCCTTATAGTTAACTGCCTCATATTCCAGAATGAAAAAGGGAAGTGCTGTAACAGGCATTTCATCTACCCTAAATAGGGTGTATTCACTGTTTTCGGGATTTTGTGTTTTTGTTTATAGTACAACCCTCATAACTGTACCGTTAGTTTTCATGCTCCGATTTCATTCCGAATATTGAATTCTACATGCCTTACAACCTCTAATTAAATTTTCCATTAATCGAAAAGGTATCCTATACAAGATACCCAAATGGCATAATTCGCCTTAGGCCATTCTGTGACTATTCCGCTGCTGATTGATCTGTAGTCCGCTTATATGACCATCTTCAGGGGCTTACTATTTCTTCGGTTACAAGGATGGTATCTTAAGTACTGTTTCCAGTAATGAAGAGTATAAATGAACTCCCCCGCCCCAAGGGTATGGGGTATCGTAGCCCTCTTAACAAAGCTTTAATACCTATGTAGCTATTATATTTTTGAATAAAGCCACGAATTAACACAAATTGACACGGCTAAATACATTTTCACATTCGTGAAAATTCGTGCTAATTCGTGGCTTTATATTCATACTACTTTCGCCCACCTCGAGGCAGAGCCTCGGAAAATTCGTTTGATCAAAACTTCGGACAATTCACCTTAATCCGACTCTGCGCCGGATGCGTATAAATCAAAGAAAGCTCGAAAGCCCCACGAGAATCATTAGCTTCATTAAGATTTGAAGTCGTTATATCATAACTTAGGCCGAGGTTCCATTTTTCCACTTCCAAAATAAAAGCTACAATCAGTGCGTCAACATTTTTTCCCTCAACGGTATTCGTCATTCGAGCCCACAATCCTGCCCTGATGGCCAATTCATACCAGTCATGGTTGCTGAATCTAATATTAGCGCCAAAGGTGCTTTCAAAGGAAGGCCCCTGCCCCATCACCTGAACCGCTGGTAGCAGGCTTAGTTCGGTAGTAAAAGGAATTTCGCCCCCGGCATGGCCGAGCCAGCGGGTGTATAATTCTTCTTTACCATTTTCAAGTAAGGATACATTAGGCGCGTTTAAATGATTCATTGCCCCACCCACATAGACACTCGTGTTTTTCCCAAATAAAGCGTAATACATCAAGCCTGCATTTACATCCGTATAGATATCAGAACTTTGCGGATCCACTGTATCGAAAGCCTCCCCTGAAGATTGTCCAAAATCGGGAGCGTTTGTATTTCCATTATATTGTTTTGAAAACCATAATTGGTCATCAATACTATTCTGACCAAAACCAAAAGACCCACCTGCGATCAAGTATTGATCATCTGTCCTGTATTTTCCACCGCCGACCTGCTTCATATAAGATAAGGATAAATGTCCACGGTTGATATTAAATTTGGAAGTACCGGCTTCATCCCGCAAGGCACTAAAACCGAAACCAATAAAATCATCGCCGACAATATGATATCTCATATCAAAACTTGCTGCAACCGTTTGGAATGGATCCGTCTCCAGAATACTTCTCCACTGATCCCTGTAATTCGCATTGAATCGCCACCGACCTTCAAAAACACCAGTCATTGCCGGGTTTAGTTGCATAGGAGCAGCATAAAACTGAGAAAACCTCGGATCCTGAGCCTCGGCATCCACCACAAATCCAATCTGGAAAATAAAAGCAAATATAACCGGAAGTGTAAATCTTAAATTCATAGTTCTTTATTTAATATTGAAAGTCAAAATTCCTTCAATCGCATATAATTACAAGAAGCGCTTAAAACCTGGGGTGTTCAGCTATGGAATGTAACGCTAAGCTATATAAAATATATGTGATAAGGTGACAAAACAATTCATAAAGCCTACTTTTGGATTTATTCTACACTTTATATAAAAGATATTAAAAGAATCAATTAAATGATCATTAACGTAGTCTGGATTCTTGGCGCTATTTATCTGTTGATTTGTTTTTTTTTGTACTGGAAACAGGAAAGCTTTATCTTTCATCCTACGGTATTACCTCCTGATTATCCATTTTCAGAATATGGAGACGTAGAAGAGGTTTTCTTTCCTATCAAAAACGGAAAAATTCATGCGCTACATTTCAGGGCACCTGATCCTAAAGGAATCATATTGTACTTTCATGGGAACTCCCAGGGGTTGGAAAGCTGGGGTTATGCTGCAGAAGACTTTACAAAACTAGGCTTTGAGGTATTCATGCCGGATTACCGTACTTATGGCAAAAGCACCGGGAAATTGAGCGAAAAAGGCCTCCATCAGGATGCGCTTTTAGTGTATAATTACTTATTGGATACCTGGCCTGCCACTAAAATTATCATCTATGGCAGATCATTGGGTACTGGTATCGGCACTGAATTAGCGACTAAAGTAAAGGCAAAGCTCTTAATACTGGAAACCCCTTATAGAACGATGCCTGCTATGGCAAATAAGACCATTCCTTTCGTACCCATTAAGTGGATTATAAAGTACCAATTCCGGAATATTTCTAAAATGCGAAAACTTCGGTGCCCGGTCCATATTTTTGCAGGAACCTTAGATCAATTGACCCCATACCAACATGCCGTAGCTTTAGCTAAGCGAACTCAAAACCCTGCCCAAACCCTCACCACTATTGAAGGGGCTGGTCATAA
>JBLHJZ010000583.1:0-3653 GCA_047619515.1 Saprospiraceae bacterium
CATTTAATCGGAATATTTCGTGTCCAGTATAAGAGTATGTGGGGGTTTTGAATGACCGTATGTTGAAGTTTCCATTAAGATTAAACTTAGTCTTTCAGGCCCGAACACCTAAATCCTAAATCCTAAAATCCTAAATCCTAAATCTCCTTCCATTTGAAAAAAGACATCGAAACACGCACAGATATTGAATTCCTCATCTGGGATTTTTACAAGCAATTAAAAACGGATGAGACGATAGGTTTTATTTTTACCGAGGTTTTACAACTCGACTTTGATAAACACATCCCTGTTATTTGTGATTTTTGGGAATCCGTTCTTCTCCATAATCCGGTATACCAGGGCAATGTCATGCACAAACATATTGATTTGGACAAAAAGGTAAAGCTACTCCCGGAGCACTTCGATCGTTGGATGGAGCTATTTCTTGGCATTACCAATCAGCATTTCGAAGGCGAAGTGACTGATGAACTGATAAAGCGGGTCAATCTGATAAAACCTTTAATGCAGTTCAAGGTGGAAAGTAGCAGGGATTCCGGGTTTATTCAATAACCGTTGTATCTACCTCTGCGCTTCTCATATTGTCATTTGGTTATGCGTTTAATTTAAATAAGAAAGTAATATAATTATGAAAAACCGCTGCACCTGGTGTTTATCCGAAGAGATTTATATCCAATATCACGATGAAGAATGGGGTGTCCCCGTTCATGATGATCAAAAACTTTTTGAGATGCTATTATTAGAAGGGGCACAAGCCGGGTTGAGCTGGATCACCGTTTTAAAGAAGCGGGCACACTATCGTAAGGTTTTTGATAATTTCAATGCTAAAAAAATAGCCAAATATTCAGAAGCTAAAAGAGCAAAATTATTGGATGATCCCGGTATCATCAGAAACAAACTCAAGGTAAATGCCTTTATCGTAAATGCTCAATTATACCTTGACACGCAAAAAGAGTTTGGTACTTTTGATCAGTACATCTGGCAGTTTGTCAATCATAAGCCAATCACTAATAAAAATAATAATCTAAGTACGGTGCTTGCTACCACGCCGGAAAGCGAAGCCATGTCAAAAGATTTAAAAAAACGGGGTTTTAAATTTGTTGGCCCTACCATTTGTTATGCGTTTATGCAGGCCTGCGGCATGGTCAATGATCATACGATTGATTGTTTTCGGTATAAGGAAGTTAGGGAATTGAAAATTTGAGATTGAGGATGTTCAGAGAAATATATTAGGCTAAATATATTGCAAAAAAATCAGGCTCACCGATCCCAAAGTTTAAAATTTACTACTGTAAATTCAAAACTTCGTGCTCAATGATCCGGCATCAGATCATTGAGCACGAAGTTCATGAGGAGATAACTAATTAGATACGAAGTGATCGGTGAGCTTATGCCACTTGAAAAACATATACCCAAATTTCTCTTATCGCCCCCAATTGAGGGTTTGGGGCTGAGGATTATTCGTCGATCTGGCATTCCCTTTTTGATTAAAATAATTCAATGCTACAATAAAATAGCTCCGCTATTAGTTTATTGGCAGTACATGATCCCCAAGACATTCCGAAATCCTTAATCTTCTCTATCGAAGTATTCTCTACTTTTAACAAACTGCTTTTTTTAAATTCACAGAAAACCTGTTTTATGAATAAGGCCATCTTTTTCGTGCTGATAGCGATATCCATACCCTTCACCCTCTTGGGTAATTCATCCGCTGTTATTTTTACCGATACTATTATTCAAAATTTTCATGTGGCAGATAAGGTAACGGCCACTAAAACCGAGGCACTGATCCGTATAAAATTAACTGATTTCAGGCAAACCAAGCTAGCGCAGGTACCTATATGGGTACATAATAAACAAGGGCAATACTGGCATGGAACTACCGATAAAAATGGTGAAGTATTTTTCCTCTTACCCAATAACCACCGCTACGATACCAACGTGGATCAGGAAGAAAATTACCGCAAGTTCACCATTCCGAATGAAGCTAAATATTTCAAAACGGTCAAAGTGGTACTGATGACCTCGAAGATCAAAGAGACCGAAAGAAATGATACCATCTTTCAAAACCTGGCTGCCGGTATGACACCTACAGCTTCCAGGGTTTTAGTGAAAATAAAAATAGCTGATCTCGACGACCACCCTTTGGAAAATGAAGTGCTTTATTTTGAAAGTAAAAAAACTAAGAAAGTCTATTATTCCAATACCAATGCAACCGGGCTGAGTACGCTCATGCTTCCCAAAGGAGATACCTACTGTATTCATTCTTATGCCTTCCGGGATATCACCTGCAAAACTTTTGAAGAAAGTAATACTTCCCGAACCAGTCGTTTTGAGTTTAATACGATCAGTACTGCAGAATTCAGACAAAGAGCGATAGATAGGAAAATGCTATTGGCAAGAAGGGATTCCATGCAACAGGCCCGAAGATTGAGAGACTCCGTAATGCTTGCCCGTAATCTGTACCAAAATTTTTATTTGCATCATCATTATGAAAACAGGGATTTCAAAATAATTGAAGCCAATATTAAAAAGGTAGCCGTCATGGATCAGGAAGGGCTCACTAAGAATAATAACTATTATGCGGAAATGGGTGATGAAATCAAAGCCATTTTTTACCGCAATAAAGATCAATGGAACCAAAAGAGAATCATCGCAAATATAGATTGTAGTATGTACCAATATGTGGATGAACTGATGGTCTGGAACTATTCCAATGCCTCCGAACAGAAAAACAATACTTACTGGTTATTCAATGGTTTTAATTATAGCAATAATCATGATGGGGAAGATTCTCCCCGTAGCAGAGGCATTTTTCAGGTACCTCAAAATAATGTCGAGGGCTTTTTCAATACCATTGATAAAATTGTAAATTTTAGTTGTCGCGGGAGCCGACTCGAAAATGTAGTCGAAGCCCTTATCCTTGGCGCAGATGGAAAAACACCGGAAGAAGATTTGCTTTTTATTGCCGACAATTACAGCGATGTAAAGGATCTTGATAAACTCGTTGACTTGAAAGTTCCAGTGCATGTTTTACTAACTGCTTCACAATATGGTATCAATGAAAATTATCTGGAGATTGCTTATCATTCCGGTGGATCTATTCATACTTCAAATCAGGATATCGGAGCCTCCCAATTAAAAGCGTTGAAGAACGGTGACCGGCTGTCTATTGGAAAATTTGCTTATACCTTTTATAAAGGGAAATTTTTGATGGTGAGTTGACATACTTCAATTCATTTCATTCACTCAGTATGACTATGGCAATCGCAAGAAGAGCTTAGCTCACAAAAGGTGATCGCTTCGCTTGTGAGGAAGTAATCGGCTACGCCTTCTGAGTCCGCTTCAAAACGACTCCCCAAGGCGTATCCCATGAGCGTAGCTAAATCACAAGCGAAGCGATCACCACCTTTAATTCAAGGAGTTCAAGTCAATCTTGCAATCGCCATGTCAGTATGACAATACGATTCATTTCATTCACTCCCTATGACAGCTCTACTAATATCTGAATCTCTTCCACCCATCTCTATTTTTTAACATAAAGCTAATACACGATTTTCTTTCTTTAAACCGAAAAGAAGTATCTTTGATAGGAAGAAACCAGTGAATATATGCTGTTTAAAGACAAAAAAGAGGGCGCCTTAGGCGGAAACTAT
>JBLHJZ010000584.1:0-3634 GCA_047619515.1 Saprospiraceae bacterium
AAAGATTTTGAGAATGTATTCTTGACTACACTGGAACAGAAAAACCCGGAGGTACTGGTTTCTTTACGAGACGGTAAATTGACTGATGAAGCTACGGGGATACTTCGTAGCCTGGCTGCTGAAATTTCAGCTCAATACTAATAACATCTTGTGAGAGGTGATATGAGTGAGAGGTAAGTGGCGAAAAGCCCTCACCCCTCACCCTCTCACCTTTCACCTCTAATAAACTGTAAATATGGGTGCTAATTTAAAAGAGGTTCGAGAGAGGATTTCATCTGTAAAGTCTACACAGCAGATTACCAAAGCCATGAAAATGGTTTCGGCGTCCAAACTTAGAAGAGCCCAACAGGCGATCACTCAGTTACGGCCTTATGCCAATAAACTGAATGATATGTTGGTGAACATTCTTTCTAATCTGGAAGGTGATGCCAGTACTGTTTTCGGTCAACATAGAGAAGTGAAGAATGCAATGGTCGTCGTAGTGACTTCCAACAGAGGACTTTGTGGTGCTTTTAATACCAATGTGATCAAGGCTGCGGTGCATGCGATCGAAACGAAATATGCTGCCCAAAGAGATTCAGGTAATCTGACGATTCTTTGTGTTGGTAAAAAGGGCTATGACTATTTCAAAAAGCGTTTCCCTGAAGATAAAGTAATTGCTGATTACGTTGGCGTTTTTAGTGACCTGAGTTTCGATAATATTGGTCAGATTTCTCAAAGGCTGATGGATGTTTTCGAAGCAGGAGAATTTGATGCGATCGATGTGGCTTACGGGAGGTTCAAAAATGCAGGGATGCAATTTCCTGAATTATTTCAATTTCTACCTGTTGAAAAGCTAGAACCCAAGGCAGGAGCCAGCAAATTAAAATCAGATTATATCTTCGAGCCGGACAAAGAATCTTTATTGACCCATTTAGTGCCTACTATTCTTCAGACTAAGTTCCAGAGTTTCTTATTGGATACGCATGCTTCTGAACATGGTGCCCGAATGACCGCAATGGATGCAGCAACGGATAATGCCGAAGAATTAATTAAAGGATTAAAAATTACTTATAACAAAGCTCGTCAGGAAGCGATTACCAAAGAACTCTCTGAAATCGTTGGTGGAGCGGCGGCGCTGGAGTCAAGCTAGTTAAGTTGTTAAGGAGAGTTAAGGAGAGTTAAGAATGCTCCTCCTTAACCCTCCTAACCCCCTATTTATACTTTTCAATTTTCTTCCCCAATCCTATTCTACAGGCAGACATTACCTTTGTGATTTCATTTGCTTCTTTCATTAGGTTTTCAGAAACCTTAATGTTCAAATGAGATTCCTGTAAAAGTTCCAGCCAATAAATAGATTCGTCCGCTTCTTCAACGACAATACAATACTTTGCATTTAGGGATCTGGATAGACATACTGCCCTAAAGTTAGCACCTACGGAGGTAGCAGATCTGATAAGTTGTTTGCCCATTATCCGGACTTCATCACATTTTTGAAGACTGGCATACAAGCGCATAACATTTAGAGAGAACGGTTTTGTTCGATTTCTAAATACTTCGTTGAATTCTATATTGTTCATAATAATTAGGTTTTCTATTTATATAGACTCCAAAGACATTAAAATTCCATAAGAATTGATGTGCTGTTTTTGCATTTTATTTTTAATATACATGTGAATGGACTTTATGCCAAAAGTTTTTGTATGTCAGAGCGGCTATGAATGCCGAAAACCTAAACCCGGATAAAGTCTAATGTGTTGAAGAATTAAATAAGAAACTAATTGAGTAGAAGATGAGTTAGATTTAAAAGACTTAACCCTCTTTAACAACTCTAACCCTCCTTAACCACCTTTTTAAAAAAAACGCTTATCTTACAGACCACAAATCATAATCAATGAAAGCTATTATTCCCGTTGCAGGTGCAGGGACCAGACTAAGACCGCATACTTATACCCAACCAAAACCATTAATCCCGGTTGCAGGGAAGACCATCATTTCATTTATCATAGATCAATTGGCCGGAGTCGGTATCAAAGACTATGTTTTCGTCATTGGCTATCTCGGAGAAAAGATTCAAAACTACCTCGAAAAAAAATACCCTGAGCTCAATAAAGAATTTGTAGTGCAAGGTTCGCGAGAAGGGATCGCCCATGCAATATGGACTGCCAGAGATTCTTTTTCAGATTCGGAAGAAGTGGTCATTGTTTTTGGGGACACCATTATTGATTTGGATCTGAATAAGGTGATGTCGGTGCCAAATTCCTGTTTTTGTGTAAAACAAGTCAAGGACCCCAGAGAGTTTGGTGTCGTCGAATTCGATAAGGAAGGGATTGTCAAAAAAGTGGTAGAGAAGCCAAATATACCTAAGTCCAATATGGCAATGGTTGGTTTTTATAAAATAAAAGAAGTACCCATCCTCATCGATGTGATTGATCAGAACATTAAAAATAACGTCCGGACACATGGGGAGTTTCAACTCACCGATGCATTGATGGGTATGATCGAAAGAGGCGTAAAGTTTACAACGGTCCCTGTCGACAATTGGTTTGACTGTGGCAAAAAAGAAATCCTGTTGGAAACCAATGCCATGCTATTGGATAAAGAAGGTTATGCCTCTGATGACCTGGATCTTCCGGCTTTTGAAAACACCATTATTGTCCACCCGGTAAGTATCGGAAAGGATTGTGAAATTGCCAACTCTATCATTGGCCCGCATGTGACGATCGGTAATCATGTAAAAATCGAATACTCCATTATCAAAAAATCCATCATCGGCAATTATGCAGCCATAGAAGAAGTAGTCCTTCATAACTCCCTCGTCGGTAGCGATGCCGCCATCAAAGGCCTTTCTCAGAGCCTGAATATTGGGGATAATACGGAAATTGATTTTAGTTGAGCTGAAATAACCCCAACCCCAGATTCCCATCCACTACTAAAAACATCCGCTACTTTTCGACGAAGTCGAAACCATCACTTCAAAAAAGAGCAAAGCGATTTTTTGACTATCACTTTCACCAAAGGTGAACGATCACTTTGAAAAGCGAGCAAAGCAAGCTTTTTAACCTACTTCCTAAGAAAGCAACCTCACCTCATCCTCCGAAATATGAATCGCCCGCATCAACTCCGTCCGCTCCGTCCCATCACCGCTTCCATTTTCCAACTTTAAAACCCCTCTTGGACAAACCGCCGAACAAATACCACAACCCACACAAGAAGCCCGAACGATATCCTGGCCTTTTTGAGCATAAGAACGAACGTCGATCCCCATCTCACAATGAGTCGAACAATTTCCGCAAGAGATACACTGACCGCCATTCGTTGTGATTCGGAATCGAGACTTAAATCGTTGAACTAATCCCAGATAAGCAGCCAAAGGACAGCCAAACCGACACCATACCCGATTTCCCATCAGTGGATAGAACCCAGTACCGACGACCCCAGAAAAACCAGCACCAATCAGAAAGCCATACCAGGATCGCACATTAATGGTATTCACTCCCATCACCTGACTACTGCCAGAAAAATAAGTGTATAAAGTCATAGCCGTCATCACTACCGCAAATACCAGTACGCCATGAATAATCCAGCGTTCGTATTTCCAGGCACGGACACTTTTATCGGACAGCTGGCGAAAAGGATCCCCCAGCGTTTCTGC
>JBLHJZ010000585.1:0-3622 GCA_047619515.1 Saprospiraceae bacterium
ACTAAAAATAAATACAATGCAAAATAATAATATTAAAGATCAGCTTAAAAACTGGCAGGTAATGGTAAATAAATATCAAAAACCTGATACCAAAAAAGCAGTAATACAGCTGCTAAATACTTTTCTGCCTTTTCTTGGCCTTTGGGTTTTGATGTATTTTAGTCTCAATTGGTCGTATTTTTTCACTATTTCCTTTGCAGGGATTACCGCATTCTTTCTGTTGCGAATTTTTGTGATCCAACACGATTGTGGACACCAATCTTTTCTAAAATCCAGAAAGTGGAATAATGTTATTGGCTTTATGTCAAGTTTATTTAGCTCAATACCTTATAAGTACTGGAGTCGGATGCACAATGTACACCATGCCCATAATGGACAATATGAGTACCGTGGCTTGGGAGATATCAATTTTCTGACTACAGATGAATACCGCAATCGTTCCAGGCTGGGAAGGCTCTATTACCGCATTCGCAGAAGCCTTTTTATACAGTTCATTATTGTTCCTGTAATATATCTGGGGGTTGTCCTTCGCTATCCGTATAAGCACCTTAAAAAATGGAAGAAAATCCGATGGCCGCATTTTATTAACAATCTAATGATCGTAGCTATCTATAGTACCCTGGCGATTGTTTTAGGATGGCAAAATTTTTTACTGGTACATATTCCTGTTTTATTTTTCTTCGGGATGATCTCCTTTTGGCTTTTTTACGTTCAACACCAGCACGAGGATAACTACAAAGAAAAGAAAAACAAATGGGAATACCTGTTGGCAGCTATCCGCGGCAGCACTTATTATAAACTACCTGGCATACTTCAATGGTTGTCTGGAAATATCGGTTTTCACCATATTCACCATTTGAGTTCCCTCATACCGAATTACAATTTGGAAGCGTGCGCCAAAGAAAATCCGATACTGAACAAGTATGCAAATATTATTACTTTTCGTCAAAGTCTGAAGTGTGTCAACTACAAATTGTGGGATGAGCAAAAACAACAGATGATTTCCTTTAAGGAGTTCTTTAGAAAAGAAAAAGGTATTTTGTAGTTGGCCGAGAATGACAACATGGAAATAGTAGCAGTCGGCTATGTATTTCCATGTTGCACTACAGTGGTAATTTTATCCGTTTTTTTCTGCATCCCCAATAAGATCACCAATACCATAATACTGGATATAGCAGCAAAAAAGCACCAAACGGAAATAACTGCGCCCTCAAAAAACAGAAAGCTATAAACCACAGACACTAAATTGATAGCTCCCAGGTACCGCATTCTTTTTACACTGGAAATAAAGAGGGAAATAGTGGACGACAATAAATAGAAAATTTGCACAAGCCAGTAAAAACGAAGCTCAGAACCTCGTTCATAAACTATATGGTACTGACTTGCCTTGGCCGTTACGTCATAAAGTACGAGGTTGTAAATCAACATAGCTGATACTACCGTTCCGATCAGTAACATCAAGGACAATATTTTTTTTCGGGTATGGTTTTGTTCTAACAGCCTCATCGTAAAAGGTATAAAAATGGGCCATATAATCCAGGCAAAGAATAGAAAGATATAGGTCAATAAGGGGGTAGGAAAAGTAGGCTCCGGACTAGTGAGGTTTACCCATATAAGACCTTCGCAAAATTGTTGTACTGAAAATAATAGGGGGATCATTGAAAAAAATCGTTGGGGTTTAGTCTCCGATTTTTTGAAGGCTACCAGACCTATCGTACCGATTACAGCACTTGCTCCAAAACTAACCGTGGCAGAAAAACACATAATTTATTGTTTTTGCGCGTTATGGAAATGTTGATGCTCGGATAGCTACTTATCCTAAATTAATTAGGTGTTCGACAAAATAATCTGATGCTGCAAGGCTTCCAGTTTAGATTGCTTTTCTGTTAATTTTTTTCGCTCATTAGTAAATGGCTCACCTTTCAACTTATCCAACTCAAGAGAAATCTGGTATCTTTTTTCTTCCAATAATTCCAAAAGCAGGGATTTGTACCTTAAATCTATTTCCATAATTTAGTTATTAGTATAATTTTAAAAAATACAACCGACGAGATTTACCTATCTGGGATAAAGATCACTCTTCGTGTCGATATATACTAATCTAAAGTTAATCAATATCCTTTTATAGCACAAGCTTTTTTTTTAGCACTTCTTAAAATCAGGATACTTTTTAAAATACTTCCTAAAGTAAAGCTGTTTCCGCTTTAATAGTATTGATACAAGTCAATAGCGTCATTGATTTGTATCATCTCATTTTGACATCTTAGTCCCGATCTTTATATCTCTTAGGTAACAAAAAATAGTATCATGAAAAACTTGAATATTCTTTCCGCACTCCTGACTGTTCTTTTGATAGTTGGCTTATTCTTTTCCAGCCTCGCCCAAACCGATAAAGAAATCCTCGCCGAATTAGCTGCAGAAGAACAAGAAGCGATCAATGCGCTGGTGCTTTATCCGGAAGATACCCGATTGGCTCTTTTAAATGCTACCCAATATCCGGAGGCACTCATCAAAATGGAAAGTATCCAGGCACAGACGAGTTCTGCTTTTAAAACATTGATGCAACAATATCCTCAAAGTACCCAGGAAATGATTTGGGATTTGACACGTTACCCTGATTTAATTCCAAGTTTGCTTGCCACAAAGAATAAATCGAGCGGGGCAGTGGAGCAGGTTGTAAAAGACTATCCCGAAGTGATCCGTCCACGGGCAAGGCAGGCAACGGCAGATCATTTTCAATTATTGGCTTCGGTCAATGAAATGAACCAAATGGCCGAATCAGCTTTTGAAACATTGCTTGATCAATACCCACTACAGACACGTGAATCTTTGCAACAATTAATCGCATTGCCAGAGGTATTGACGATACTGACGGAAAATATCCGCCTTACGGTACTCGTCGGTGATTTGTACAAAAAAGAACCGGTTTGGTTGCTTCAGAAAGCAGACAGCCTTAGCCTGGAAGTAGCCCGTCAAAATGCGAAAGAACTCGAAGATTGGAAAGAAAGCCTTGAAAATGACCCGGAAGCTATGGAGGAATTGAAAGCCTCCGCTGATTCCTTTGCGGAAGAATATGCCTATGACGATGATGAATACGATGCTTATTATTCGGATGACCAATATGATGATGAGCAAACCGATAGAGTGACCGTGAATTATCATTACAATTATAATTATCCGTATTGGCTGGGCTATCCATATTGGCATGAATATCCACGTTGGCGGTACTATCCATATTGGTACGATTGGGGTTTTTATTTTGGACCAAGACAAACGATCATCGTGGTAGGATTACCTTCTTATCATTTTACCCATTGGTATTTTTACCACCCTTATCATCATTCCTATTACCCCCATTTGTCCACCCGTTTTACCAATCATTATTACGGACACAGAAACGGTACCAGCAGTGTGACTTCGGGCGTCAGTACCTGGCGTAATCAGAACAAAGAGATCGTGACAGAGACCTGGCTAAAAGACGATGGTAAGTTGCCTAATCGTTTTAAAGAGTATGGAAAGTTGGAAACGGAAAGAGAAAGATATAATAAAAAGAATCCGAAAAAAACGCTTAGCCGAAAAGAGTATGTGACTCGCAATAGCAAGCGATATCCTGAAATATCAA
>JBLHJZ010000586.1:0-3621 GCA_047619515.1 Saprospiraceae bacterium
GGAGGAAGTATCACTGGTGAAAACGGTTTCCATAATATAGATATCAGCTGGAAAGCCAAATTTCTTTACGAGAAGGACCGTTTCCGTTTAGTCTCTAAAACGAAGGAAGTCTATAAGGAACAATGATCCTCTGGAACAAAGAATAAAGCAAAATAACGCTACATTTAGAGCAAAATTAAAACCCTGCCGTTCTAACTGAGGGCAATGAATATACCCTCTCTTTCAAGTTTGCCCGAGCCCAGTCGGCGCGATAAATTGAAGTACCCAATAAAGCAAGTTTGTAACTTGCTAGCAACAATACCCCCACCAAAAATACCCCAAATATTACCTGCTTTTAACCCCACAGAAATCTACCAAAATTAAAAACGCAACACCTACATGATCACAGGAGAACTAAAATCCAAAATCGACCATGTCTGGGAAGCCTTTTGGACCGGTGACGTCGCCAATCCGCTCACCGTCATCGAACAAATCACTTACCTCATTTTTATCCGGCGACTAGATGAACGACAACTACTCGAAGAGAAGAAAGCCAATATGCTCAATATGCCGCTAAAAAGTCCGCTTTGGGATGCCAGTTTCAACAACACATGTGTCTGTTGGTTCTATTTTTGGAATTGGAACAGTTACTGAAAAAGCAAATGTAGGTGTTGTGAAAAAGATCCTCTGGTCATGGATTCTAACCTTACCTAATGCTGCAATTTGTAGCGCAATAATTTATTGGTTCTTTTCTAGTTATTAAATTTCAAACTACCTTAAAACCAAAAATTTTCGGGTAATCACTCCCTCATCCGTTTTTATTTTCAAAAAATAAACTCCGTCAGAAAATTCCTTTATATCCACTTGCCGTTGATGTACACCTGCATTAAAATGTTCATTACTTCCTGTTAATAATTCCTGTCCAGCAGCATTTACAATAGCTATCTGGATAGTTGTTCTCTCTGTTAAATCCAATATTATGTTTAAAGAAGCGTCAGCAGGATTTGGGAATACTACTACCTCTATGTTTTTTAATGATTGTTCGTTAAGAGCTGTTGGTGGTACATAACTGTCATTCCCGTCACTCAACCAATCCAAAGAAAAACGGGCGAAATAAAGTTGATAATTTTCATATTCTCCATTTTCATAAAAACAGCCAATTGTTCCATCTGCTAAAATAGTAATCGAAGAATAGCCCGAAGCATCTGGGTGAATCACTTTTGAAACTGGCCAAGTTTCGCCCTCATCATCGCTTAAAAAAACAGTAAGATTTTGCCGACTCGTTGGGTGAGCAGCAATAGAAAAAAGCAACCGACTTTTATCAAAACCATCCAAAACGGAAGTATAGCGAATTAAATCCCCATTGACATAAGGGTCTATCAATTCGCTCTGAAAATAAGGTGTGCCCCAATTATCGCCACCATCATCGGAAATAACAATCTGGCGACTATCGGGTGTTTGGTTGCGGATGTTCATCATCAGATTGCCATTGTCCAATTCCATCATTTTGGCTTCATTGCCATTGAGCGTCGCACGAGCGGGATTAAAATCCCAGCTCTGCCCTCCGTCGTCACTGAATATCATAAAATTACTGATGCCATTCAACCCGATTTCCCGGACACCAACTGCTCCAATTATTCTTCCGTTTCGCATTTGGTGAGCACTCCCCGAAGCCAACCATGCGGCATTCCAGGCGGAAGCATAAATCTGATTGGTAAATTCCTGCGGTGCACTCCACGTTATCCCATTGTCCTGACTACGGCAAACCTGAAAGCGGATCGGATTGGATGGCGTGGATTGAAATAAACCGGTATGAGAAGCAAACATACAAAGCAAGTCTCCGGTATTCCGGTCAAGTACAAGGGCAGGATCGCTTGCACCGGACTGACCAAAATTCACAATGGTCAGCGCATCCGACCAGCTCTCGCCCATATCTGTGCTACGGCGGATTACAATGTCGATATTATTGGGTAAATCTCCGGCTACGTCCACTCGTGCGTCGGCTGCAACGATAATCGAGCCATCAGCTGCGGTGACAACGGCGGGTATCCGCCAATTGACAGCACCATAGTCTCCACCTGAAAATAATAATTTATGTTCTAAAAGGATGAGCCTTTCATCTGAGGTCGTACTCGAAGTCGGATTATTTACTTGCCCATCAACGGTAACCGATTCAATTTCACCTTTAAGGACATTGCCTTCGGCTGCATTTTGTGAAAGGTCGGCGCTTATCCAAAAATGGTTAAAACCTTCGCCGAGGGTTTGATTGCCAGCTACTTCAATTGCTCCTGTCTGTACCGTTGCTGTTCCAAATAAACTGGTCGTTAATAATTCTGCGCTTCCTGCTGTGTAATAAACCTTCACATTTTCCAAGTCCGATAAATCGCTCGTACCCGATAAATTAAACACGACTTTTGTTAATTCCAAAGGCGTATTATTGCCTTGCATAATGACATTTACCGCAATTATCCGTTCATCACTTTCGCCTTTTCCGGCTGGAGTAGTGGTGGTGATAACTTCACTCGATTGGTAGGTCATTCCTGCATTTATATCTATGGTAGTTGCCCCTCCGAACAGGGTGCCGTTGTGGTTATTAGTGAGGCCCGGCACGGTCGTTCCCGTCACATTTTCAAAATCCCAGGCAGCAATTAAATCAGGTTCATTTCCGCTTATCACTGCCGTCATATCTGCATTGATTTCTGAATCGGATAGCGCTATTTGCCAAAGGCGAACATCGTCCAGAAGCGTATTTATAAAATTATCTTGACTAATATTTGTACCAAATAAGAGAGCCACATTGTTGGCAAAGCTTTCTGTTCCGATGGCAGATGAATTGCTCATTTGTTCCATATTTCCATCCACAAAAATACTGGCGGTGCTATTATTAACGTCCACGACCATTGCCAAATGATGCCATCCACCATCGGTGATGGAAGTCATTCCAAAGGGCGGACCCGAATTGGTATTGGTGGTGCTGCGGAGATTTATCCCGTAAGCCCCTACACCCGATTGGGTAATCATTTCGTAGCCAGGATTACTACCCGTATTTGCTCGTTTGCTGATGATGCGGTAGAAGTCTGAATCGGCAGATGTTTTCATCCAAAGTGTAAATGTGAAGTTTTCTCCGGCGTCAATATCGAGGTCGTCGTGGTCAGCAACTTGCATATAATCGTTGATACCATCAAGCCTGAGAGCCATGCCATTTTGAGTATAGACAGAAAGGCTTTGAAACAGGAAGAAAACTGTTGTTAAAAAAGAGACCTTGTTTTTCATTTTTTTTTGCTTAATTCAACTATTATTTCATCCCCAAACAGCCAAACCTTTTCGCCTATCTTCGGATGTCCGCCAAAATTTTTAGTTTTTACTTTTAGGTATCGGGCTTTTGTTTTTTCAAATGTAAAAGCCACAGGAACAATCCCTTCCTCTCTTGAAATATTTTTTGAAAATCATTTTTATAAAACCGAATCATTATATTGAAGTTGAAGCTGTGAAAGTTTATCTTTAAGTTCGCCAATAAGTTCTTCAAATTCTATATTCCCGTATTGATTATTCATTTCATCTGGGTCATTTTGCAGATCATACAGTTCCCATTCATCAATATCATCATAAAAATGGATAAGCTTGTATCTGTTGGTTCTGATT
>JBLHJZ010000587.1:0-3616 GCA_047619515.1 Saprospiraceae bacterium
TGGGAAGTGGAAGGTTTGTCTTATCCTGATCTGATTGAAGAATTAATCAATTATTCGATCAAAAGACATGAAGCACAGTTGCAGTTGAAGATGGAGTTTTGAGAGGACTTATAGATCATGCCGCTGAGTTTACACTAAAAACAAGTAGACACTTAGAAACCATAAACGTATAAAATTTTGATATCAAAATTTTATACGTTTTGCTATGTGCTCTATTTGCCTAGTCATTTTGCGTACCTTATGTGTGCCTACTCCGTACAACGCTCAATGATTTGTTACGCATAAATGTTTTGGTTTCCTGTTTTCATTTAAAAACCTCCTCCAGTTTTCTCAACCAATTTCCACTAAAAATCGCTTCAATAGCTGTTTCCGGATAGCCTCTTTTTTCTAATAACCCGGATAGTTTTTGTAAGTCAGCTATGGTATCAATGTCAGAAGGGCACTGCTCTTTTCCAAAGCCGCCATCAAGATCAGTACCTAGTGCTACATGATTTGCATTACCTGCGATTTGGCATATATGATCCATATTGTCAATCATCTGGTCGAGGAGAACCGGCGTAGTATCGGGATGGGAGACACCCCTTTCCCAATTCGGTACCATCATCCAGGCATCTGTGGGTATTCCGATGACCGCATTTTTGTCGATGAGTAGTTTAAGTTGTTCATCAGAAAATTGACGATTGTGATCGACCAGCGATCGGCAATTACTATGGCTCGCCCAGACGGACCCGTTGAAATAGTCCATCGCTTCCCAAAAGCTGGTATCGCAAAGATGAGTAGCATCTAACACCATTCCCAGTTCATCCATTCTTTTTAAAAGCTGCTTTCCTCGTTCACCAATACTCCCTTCGCTATCCGTCCCGTAGGCATAAGTCCCAGGTCCATAATGTGCAGGCCCAATCGCTCGTAGCCCTTTTTCATATAATACATCCAAATGGTCAATCGTCACTATAGAATCCGCGCCTTCAAGCGTGAGTAAAAAGCCAATGCTTTGGTAATCGTTTTCGTTGTTCCAACTCTCTAAATGTTTATCCAGATCGGCTTTGTTTTTTATCATGATCAACTCGCCTTGCCGTTCCATTTCATTATACCAGGCCAGTTGAGCCTGTACCATTCCCCAGGCCTGCTCCGGAGAATTCCAACCACCCAGCGGATGATCAGGCTTAGCATAGCGGGCGATCAGCGTCGCAAAACAAAGGCCGATATTTCCTTCCCGCATAGAGGGGAAGCAGACCGTAGAATTTCCACGGTCAGGCTTATCCTTCAGGTTTTCTTCGAGATTTCTTATTTGGCCAATGGGCATTCGAAAATCCCGGTTCCATTCCATCGCATTCATGCTGAGATCCAAATGGCCGTCAATGATAAATAGGTCTGACTTCATATCGTTATTTTTCTATTACGGGCAATGACTTCCCATTGATCAATAATATGCCCCTCGCTTACTATCTGTGCATAATCATATAATGCTACAGTCGGGCAAATGTGGTAAGGATAAGCAAGGAGCAAATCACCAGGGTTTAAAATATCTGCTTGCTCACTTTGTATGACCAGGTGCTCTTCGCTATGTCCGATTTGTGTAAATTTTTCCGGATGTAAAAACGCAACTCTCGGAAATGGCATTTCACTTGCGATACTTTTATGACCGAGGTCAAGGCAGTACGTATGGGCATCTAATTTAGAAATTACTCGGGTAGCTACGACCGCAGCTTTTTGAAAAGCCTGTTCTTTATAATCATTTCCATATCGTTGATCCCAAAAAATAAAAGTGCCCGGGCTACATTCCACCTCATGGTATTTGGCATGAACAGAGAAAGAAGGGCTACCTCCTGCGACTATTACTAAATCCTTTTGTAGTGTCTTTTGCAATTGTTTCCGGAGTGCTAATACCGCTGCGAAAGCATCTAGGCATGCTGAAGTTCTTTCGCCCAGTGAACTCACCCGGATATGGCCATCATAGCAATGCAAACCGATGATAGTTATCGGTGATAATTGCTGACAGGCCGTGACCAGTGCTGGTATTTTTTCTAAAATAATCCCGGTTCTATACTGCCCGTTATTCACATCAATGTATACATTTATTGATTTTCCGGAAGCCTTGCATTTTTCGTTGATCAAATTGACGGTATCAATATTATCAATGAGCACACTATAAGAAGTTTTTGGAAATTTTCCCATCAAAGCAAAAACCCGGTCTATTTTTGGTCCCTGGACGGGGTAAGCGATGATGACATCCATGGCTCCTGCCATTCCAAGCATTTCGGCTTCTGCTATCGTAGCACATTTGAATTTATAGATACCGGCTTCGACCTGCATTTTTGCTACCTCAAGCATCTTATGCGTCTTTACATGAGGGCGTAGTTTGTCTGTGCCGCCTGCTATTTTTATAGCTAATTGGATATTATAGGTTACCTTTTTCCTGTCGATGATAAGGGCAGGGGAGTCGGTGTTCGAAAAGTCTATTTGGTGCCAGTCGTTTGTCATATTTAGCTATCCTTTTTTAAATTTTCTCTTCATAACTTGCCCAGGAGATAGGTGATTCTCCAAGGGTGATTTTCAGGCTTCCGGTAAAGGTACTCGCCAGCGTTTTTGCAATTTCCTGGTGGATAAAATAAGCCATATATTCTGTGGTCGTCAATTTGTCATTAAAGATATGCATCTCGTCAAGATCCTTGCGATCTATCGGTTCCAGGATACTTTTCAATAAGTTGGCAGCGGCAGTCATATCGATGACCATATTATTTTCGTCGAGGTCTTTGCTTTTAAATTCTGCATCGACGATATAGGTCGTGCCAAGTATTCTCTGTGCCGATCCGAAAGCTTTCTTAGCTAATGAATGGGCAATCATAAAGTGGTCTCGGATTTTTACGGTAAACATAGTATGATGTTGTTGTTGTAATATTTTAGATAGATGGCTTTAGCTATTTTGTATATTTGGAGTTTTATTTTTACTTTAATCAAGCGGTGTAAGTAGCCAGGAATGCCTTCGATCTTGACTACCTGACAGCTTGTTTGCTTTTTTAACTAAAATCAATAGTGGGTTAAAATGTCAAAATTTCTCCACTCCTGACTAAATCGATGTCATCTCGGACGCGTGCAAATTTAATGCTTTGAAAGATAGGATGCTTGAAAATATTCTTTTACGAAAATTTAAAACGCTCATTGGTATTTTGTTTTATACTACTAGATATTATACAAAGACTCAAGGGGTTTCTTTTTAAAACAGAGCGTTAAGTTTTAAATTTTAGTGTTTTATCCAAATTTTAAACCCCTTGGGTCTCAATCTTTTTATGTTATGTCTGATAGTATGATTTTGTTTTCAAAATTATAATCACTTTCTTTAAGCATATAATCACCGATAGAAAGATGTATATAAGGTATCCAGTAATGACAAATCTTAAAATCCACACTTTATGAAAAAAGTACTCCTTCTTTTTTGCCCACTACTTTTAATCAGCTGTATGCCCAAAACGACGGAAAAAGAAGACAAAGAAATTATTTTGTCCATTATGAAGGCGCAGCAGCAAGCCTGGTCGGACTACGATATAGCAGCCTTCATGGACGGCTATTGGAAATCAGATTCTTTAAAGTTTTATGGCGCAGGCGGTATTACCTATGG
>JBLHJZ010000588.1:0-3613 GCA_047619515.1 Saprospiraceae bacterium
CTTAGCTCAGCGCCTTGCCGACTTTTTCCAAAAGCGCTTTAGTTGCCCTGATCCCATCCTCTTCGCTCATCGTACTACCTTCATATTCTATCCCCACAAAACCGGTGTAGTCAGCATCTTTGACGATTTTCATCATCTTCATATAATCGATTAGGGTTTCATCGCCATTTTTGTTAAAATCAAAGGTTTTGGCACTTACTGCTTTCGCATGTACCATAAGCTCTTCGGTACCCAGGTAACGATCATACTCTTCGATACATTCGCCTTCCCAGGGATTCCCGCCTTCTCTTCTGATACAGAAATTTCCAAAATCAGGCAAGGTGCCGCAGTTTTCCATTCCTATTTCGTTCATGACCCCTTTTAGCCAGGCGCCGTTGGAAGAAAATCCGCCATGATTTTCAACGATCACATTGATATTCGCTTGCTTTGCATATTCGGCTAATCTCCCCAAGCCATCCACGGCAGCTTTGGCCGCTTCTTCCGCACTTTCGCTTTCGCTAAAAGCATTGACCCGGATGGAATGGCAGCCAAGGAACTTTGCCGCATCCACCCATTTATAATGGTTTTCAATTGCTTCGGTTCTTTTTTTATCCTCGATTTCGGCAAGCCCGCCTTCATTGTCGATCATAATCAACAATTGTGTAACGTCATTGTCTGCTGCTCTTTGGTTCATCTGCTTGAGGTATTCCATATCTTTAGCCTTATCCCCAAAAAACTGGTTGACGTATTCTACTCCGCTGATTCCGAAATCATTCCTGGCTTTGGCTGCAAAATCTAAATTATCCAGGGTTTTAGTTCCTCTGAAACCAAGCGCCTTGTGTAGCGACCATTGGGCTAGGGAAATATTAAAAAACAGTTCGCCGCCATTTAGCAATTCGGGTTTTTCTTCTTTGGTCGTTTCGTTATCTGTTGCATTATTCCCACCATCTGATCCACAGGCTGCCATGCCGAATAATCCTACTCCCAATGCGAATTGTCCCGAATTTTTGATAAATTTTCGTCGTGTTCTTTTCATGTTTTTCTTTTTGATGGTGATAAAAATGTCGTCTAGTAGTGACAAGATAAAATCTTTTTCGCCATCAGCATAGTAAGCTTAATGTTTTTAAGTATATTTATTTTTTCTGTTAAAGAAAGGTCTATTTTTACATAAGATTTATTTTTAATAATTTATAAAATCAAATATCTAATGAAAAGAATTATACCAATAGTTTTCTTATTGACTTTATCCTTTAGTCATCTACAAGCTCAAAATATTGTTAGCGTAGATTTCCTGGAACATCGTACCAAAGCATCCCTGGTCACAGATTTTGGAAGTTTTATCCAATTTGGTGCGGACCTTTACAGGGTCACTTACGAAACGCCTGATATTTACGGGGTGATCGATACTGCTTCAGGATTGTATGTCTATCCGGTGGCAGAAGCTAATGATCGTATATTTCCGATGTTGATTTATCAACATGGCACTGTTGGATCACGTGATGATGTCCCTTCTGAATTGATGGGTGGATATGAATTAGCTTTATTCTGGGCAGGAGTTGGTTTTGCCACTACGGCTGCAGATTTTCTAGGCCTTGGGACTTCGAGGGGTTTTCATCCTTATGTACATTCCAGGACAGAGGCTTCTGCCGCCATTGATTTTCATTTGGCAGCCAAGGAATATTCTCAGGATAATGGCCTCTTTATCAATGATCAATTATTCGTCACCGGCTATTCTCAAGGTGGACATGGAGCTGCTGCTGCTCAAAAAATGATTCAGGAAGAATATGCAGGACAGTTAACCGTAACTGCTTCTGCTCCAATGTCCGGCCCTTATAGTATCTCCGGAGTGATGCGGGATTTGATGTTGGGGGATGATCCTTATTTCTTTGTTGGCTATGCACCTTATTCGGTAATGTCTTATAATCTGGATTATAATATATATACTGAAACCAATGAGATTTTTAAAGAACCTGTGGCAACCTGGGCGCAGCAATTCTATGATGAAGAAATTGATCTTTGGACTTTGAATGATAACCTCATTGACTGGCTAACTACTAATTACGGTGGTTCTATCCCCAAGTATATGTTTCAGGATTCAATCATTGATTTAGTTGAAAATGATCCGGATCATCCGATCAATCAGGGACTCCGGGACAATGATCTTATCAATTGGGGACCAACCTCTCCAACCAGATTATTATATTGCATGGCTGATGATCAGGTTCCTTTTATAAATTCTGTTGTGGCTAGAGATTCTATGCTGGCTGCAGGGGCAATAGATCTCCAGATTCTTGATGTAAATTCCGATGCTGATCATGGTGAATGTGTGAATCCAGCAGTTACTTTTGGTTACTTTTTCTTTTTGACCTTTCAAGACATTGGTTTTATTCTCAATAATGTCGAATTGGATCGTAAGCTCCAATTCAGGGTGGTTCCGAATCCTGCGAGGGATCATCTAACCATCAATTTCGAAAATGGGTTTCAGGATTTTGAGCGGATAGAATTATTGAGCCTCAATGGACAATCCTTAAGGACAATTAATAATCAGACGAGTATTAACCTTAATGGCCTCGCAAAAGGTATTTACTTTGTAAAAGTAACTGCTGAGGAAGGCGTTTGGATAGAGAAAGTTATAGTTCAGTAATATCAGAGGTGAGAGGTGAGGAATGAGGGGTGAGGGCGCAGGAGATCAGCCCTCACTTCTCACTTCTGTTGATGCTTCACTCCTTTAAAAAATACCTCTTCGACTTGATAATCCTGATCCAGGATCACAAAATCAGCGAAAGCTCCGGCTTTTAAATTTCCAATCTTATCCGACATCCCGAGATATTCAGCAGGGATAGACGTCGCCATTTTAAAAGCATCTTCTTCCGGAATTTCTGCATATTTGATACTATTGTAAATAGCATCCTGCATAGTGATCGCTGCACCGGCCAAATTGTTTTCATCATTGATAAAAGCACCATTCTCCAGGCGAATATTAAATCCGTCAAATTCAAATCTCGTTCCCTGAAAATCTACAAAAACAGAGTCGGTTACAAAAAACAGCTTCCCCTTTTTCAATCGGTGAGCGATCCGGAGAGAAGTATAATCCACGTGTTTTCCATCAGCGATAATAGCACCATACAACTCCGGTGTATCGAAAAACGCTCCTACTAAGCCAGGTTCCCTACTTTGAAATGACGACATGGCATTAAACAGGTGGGTAACCTTTGTGATGCCTTTTTTATAAAAATCTTTTGCCTGCTCGTAGGTCGCATTGCTATGCCCGGCGGACAAGCGGATGCCACTTTCCCGAAGTAAAGCCAACTGCTCGTCGGTAAATAATTCCGGCGCAATGGTTAGTAAACCGATAGTATCTCTTCCTGCTTCGATTAGTTTTTCTAATTCCGCCATATCCGGTTTGCGAAGGTATTTCGATAAATGCGCTCCTCTTTTTACAGGGTTCAAATATGGGCCTTCTATATGAATTCCAAGTACCCCTGAAAGCGGGTCTTTCATGGCAATTTTTACCGATTCGATGCCTTGATATATTTTATCTAATTTCGTAGAAACCTGTGTAGGCAAGAAGGAAGTTGTTCCATATTTTCGATATATATCTGCTATGGATTGTATCGCAGATTGTGAAAAATCC
>JBLHJZ010000589.1:0-3599 GCA_047619515.1 Saprospiraceae bacterium
CTTTTTACCCGTAAAAGCATGTAAGATGGAATTTTCCACAAAAGGCTGCAAAATCATCGGAGGAATAAGAAACTCATCCGGATCAAAACCTTCCCCATAATCAATGGTATAATCAAAGCGACTCTCAAAGCGCATTGTTTCTGTCTGAAGATACAAGGTCAATAGTTCCACCTCATCTGCCACCTCAATCAAAGGCTTCGCTGCAAAATCCAGAATCATCCGCATCAGCCGTGCAAAACGCCCCAAATAATCATTGGCGGTATTGATATCCTTTTGCAGGATATAACTGCTGATGGAATTCATACTATTGAAAATGAAGTGAGGATTCATTTGGAGGCGAAGGACGGCGGTTTCGGTTTCGGCGATCATTTGCTTGTAGTTAGCTTCTTTGCGGATTTGGGCGATGCGGTAGCGGTAGTAGGCGTAGATAATTCCAATGGTAGCAAGAATGTAAAATATAATCGCATATATCGAAAGATACCAGGGTGGCTTTATTCGAAATTGCAATTTATGCGGATTCTCTGACCATTTCCCATCGGAATTGGTAGCATCAACTTCCAGCGTATAATAACCAGGTGAAAGAAAGGACAGATTAATGGTATTATCAGTCCCATTATTTATCCAATCATCGTTTTCCCCTTTCATATGATATTTAAACTGGTTGGAAGATGGATCACTATATTCCAGGGCGGCAACTTTGATGCTGAGGCTGTTTTCCTTGCTTTCAAAAGTTAATTTCTGAATCTCAGAAATATTGAGTGCTCCGGTTAATTCGCATTTTAATTGTTGTTTTGGTAGCTCGCCGTTTATTTTGATCTCAGTAATTATAATATCTGGCGGTAAAGTCAGTAATTCTATTTTTTTAGGTTTCACAATAGTAATTCCATTATTTCCTCCAAACCAAAGAGAACCATCTGAAAGTTTTACGGCCGCATAATCAAAGAATAATTGAGACTGCATTCCATCTGCTAAAGAAAAATTATAGAATGAGGTATCGGACATTTGAAGTTTGGTAATTCCTTTGGTGGATCCTAACCATAAATCTCCATTCAAGTCGCCAATTATACTCTTTAGGTTTTTACTTGGAAGGCCATCCTTTTCGGTATAGTAAACAGGTTTATTTTCTAGGTGAGCTTTATCCAATTGAACCAGGCCATTAGATGTGGCAATCCAAAGCTTCTCTTTGTCTTCGTGAAAACCATTTACAAAACCGGATACAGGTAAATTATCCTGTAGTTTTAAATCTCCGTTCGAATAATTAAAGACAAGCAATTCAATATACTTATGAGCAATATAAATGGTGCCAAGAGAATCTTCGTATATACTCAAGTATGGATCACTATCACTATTTGGACGGAGTACTTGAACCAAACTCCACTGGCCATTTGTAAATACTGCCCTGTAAATACCATGTTGTAAAGTTGAAACCAGAATATCTCCGCTTTTCAATTGATAGAAATAAGTAGCATAAGGTATGTGTTTTCCATAATCATCATAAACAGGTATGAATTTATTGTTAAAGGGCGAATATATTGCAATTCCAGTAACAGTAGCAACCCAAAGGTTTTGGGATGTGTCCAGCATGACATGGTTAGTTAGCCCGTCAAACAATGAATTATATACTGGATTTTGGGGGTGGTAATGCCGCAATACACTTCCTTGGTCATTTAATAAAAAGATTCCGTCTCTATTTGTACTACACCAAATATTGTTTTTATCATCCTGAACAAAGGTTCGGTAGTCATACTTTTTACTTTGGTTATAAAGGGGCATCTTAGGAAAAGATTCAAATTTTACTTTAGAAAGATTAGTATAAACCAAGCCATCACTTCCATTTATTACCCAAAGATTCTTAAACTTATCCAAATAAGGTTCAATCAAAAATTCGTTAAGGTTTGAATTAGGATTCTTTAATGACTTTGCCTCCAATTTAAAAAGAACATTATTTTTTTTATTGAACAAGGATAGCCCCTCCCCAAATTCATAAACAATAAACTGATTTGGGCTAAAAGGAAAAATACCAGTTGTGCTAGAATTGTCGGTGAGTCGAGGTGATAAAATATTTTCACTGAAATTCCATTTATAGATTCCAGTATTGGCAGCTAACCAAATCAAAGTATCTTGTTCAAAAATGACATTTGATATGAATAAAGAATCTTCTCCTAAATCATTGCCGCTGAAGTAAATTGGTTTATTTGAAAGATTTCCGAAACCATCATGTTCAAAAACTTCCAATCCGGCACTTTTTTTTCCATCTACAGAAAAAATAAACCTTAAATCCCCTTCAGGTGAAACACCTGGAAAAGCTGCAATATCAAACGTTAAATGTCCAAGCAATTTTGATTGAATTCCATTATGAATATTATACCTAAATATTTTTTTATCCCCGGCTTGGAGCCAAAGAAAGGAATCACGCTCAAGATATATCAACTTATAACCTTCCTTTATAGCTAAACCATTGTTATTCAGTATCTTATCTCTTATAAAGTTATCATTTTTCCTTATATAACAATGAATGAATGTAGTGGTGCTAAACCATATGTTTTTTTTCTCGTCTTCAAAGAACCTGCTCGTGATGAAGTTCTCAGAAATAGCCGTTGAATCGGAGGAATTAGAAGCGTATTGTTTAAGATGGTATCCATCATAACGAAATAAACCTTCAACTGCTGCAATCCAGGTTAAACCCTCAGAATCTACAAATACATCAACAATAATATTAGTCGAAAGGCCATCCTCTTTACCGAGCTCATGAAACCAAAGAGTTTGCTGACCTTGTACACCTATAGACAAGGAAAGCAAAAACAGGGTCAAAAAGTAAGTATTACAATTCACTGTTAGATTGAAATAATTCTACATACAATATTCCAGATAATCACGAATAAAGGAAATAGAAGAGGTGAAAAAGTACAGTCCTCCTCTATACGTAATAAGATCCCTGTCCACATTGACATAAGGAGAGATAAATTTGCCCTTAGCGTTGGGATATCTATGGTTCTTTACATATTTGCTCTTCTCAACAAACAAAACATCTTGGCCAGTATTTTTTGTTTTGTAATTATATCCGTACAAGCCACTGTTGACAATTTTTTCAAAGCTGTATAAACTACTTTGATAAGAGAGAAATAAAAGACCTTTTTGTTCCGCTTTTTTGTTGCCATATATTTTTCCTCGTCTAACGATTCTTTTTTGTTGTCCATCGCGGGCGTTCGCTTTTCTAATATGAGAATGAAAAGGGCAAACTTCTCCTTTTGGATCATTTTCAAAATCAAAATCGTTAAGATTACTTTTTCCATGAGAGGGATAATTGAACAACTCATGCAGTGGTGTACCGTCTTTATGTCGGCCCATCATATAAGCTGCAACATAACCTTCATAGTCCGTCATATCAAGTTTTTCCGCAAGTTTTTCCACCTTTTCATTAAAGGCTTCTACATCTTGTTCCAGTTTTAGAAAAACGACAAAACTGCCACATGCATAACGGCTGGGTGATAGCTTATCTCGACGCAAAACCACATTGAGTTCGGAAGGGTCATCAGGTTTAAATCCTGGGTTGCTCTCTAAATTCTGAGAAGGGTAAAATCGTGGATTACTAATTCCGT
>JBLHJZ010000590.1:0-3581 GCA_047619515.1 Saprospiraceae bacterium
TTTTTCAAAATATTCAAACCGTGCCGTTTCTGCCCAGCGGAAATACATCACATTATTGACATGATTGGCGGCATCCATTTCGCCCCAGCGAACCTTGATTTCGGTGATGGCAGGAAATTCTTTTAGTAGTTCTTTCATGAGCGAAATATATAAAAAAATTACTGCTGTTCAAACCCAAGGGTTTTTCGGCCATGGTAATCGCAAGAAGAGTTTAGCTCACAAAAGGTGATCGCTTCGCTTGTGAGGAAGTTATCGGCTACGCCTTGGGAAGTCGCTTCGAAGCGATTCCACAAGGCGTAGCCGATAACATGGGCGTAGCCCAATCACAAGCGAAGCGATCACCACCTTTAATTCAAGGAGTTCAAGTCAATCTTGCAATCGCCATGGGTTTTCGGCAAGTGTTTATCTACCACAAAAACAATAAAAATCATGTACAATCAATTTGCTATCGCTCGCATAAAACCGATCAGCCGGCAAGCGTTTTCGATGGATCGACATCAATTCTTCATCTTTCTTTAAAAAAATATAGAGTATCTTCGTCAATTTCAAAAAGCGTTCGATATTATATGGATCGGGGATGTCGTGGATTCCGAGTTGCTCCAGCGTCCTAATAAAAGGTCGATATTCATAAAAGGTAAATGCTTCAGGAAAGCGGAAAGTCAGGTAGAGGAAGATCATTTCAAAATCATCGTGGTAATGATTATTCTCTATTGTTCTTTTATGCTGATGTTTAAACTCCCGGAGTAATTCCTCGCAACCAAATTTAAACATAGATACTCTGGGTTCAATATTCGTAGATTCATCAAAAAGCTTTCTAAAAATTCGTCGTGGAAAATCAGGCTCCAGGGCAATCAGTTGGAGCATCAACTCTTTTGGTCGCCAGTTTTCCCGCTTCCAAAGCCGCTGGGTTTTGGTATTCCGAAGACTTTGGTCATACATCTTTCCAAAATCCGGAGCCTCAATATCCCAGTACTCCTGGAAGTGACTCAGTGACTCCCATTTATATAATTCCTCAAAATTCCGGTCTCTTTTTAAAAAAGATTTAAACTCCTGAATTTTAGCTTGTAGTTTTTTTACTTCCATGAAGAATAGTGGGTTAGTTAATTCAAGTTGCGGATATCTTCGCCTTTTAATAGTCCACAGTCCACAGTCATCAGTCATCAGTGTGCAGTCTGATTCTGCTAAAAATAATGATCATCGTTAAATTTTTTGCAGGATCTGACTGCACACTGCCAACTGAAAGACTGCCAATTACAATAGTTCGCAACTTAAGTTAACTGGTTAATTAGTAATTTAGTAATTTAGTGTGTCAGAGTTTAATTTCTAAACACTGTCAAGACACAAATCTACTAATTAACCACTACACCACAACTAATTAACCAATACACCAATCAACAATGAACAATGAACAAAATAAAAGTAAACCTCGGTAGAGGATTCGCAGTCCTCAAAAAAAGTAATCAACTTATCGGCGTCAGGATTAAGCCCGGTACTAAAACCCTTCCCAAGGAGTTATCTGACAAAAAGATAACCCATCCCTGGCTGGCAGGATTTAAAATATATAAGGTTGGAAGAACTTATAAACAAGTCAATGCCATTCTGGATAAAGTCAGGAAGCATCCGAATATCCTCCTGGGCACCCATGTCTATTTTAAAGAATCCAGTGACAAACCTATTGTTCCGAATGGAATGATCATGGTCTCCTTTACCGGGGATGCTAAAAAGAAAGAGCAAGAACAACTTATCAAAGATTTAAAGCTAATAAAGGAAAGAACATTGAGTGATACCAGGATCATTGCCAAGGTTACCAGAGATTCCGGCAACCCGCTCAAAGTCTGCGTAGCACTCAAAGCATCCAGTATTGTAGCAGAAGCTATTCCTGATTTTGATGTACCGATGACGCATTATGAATTTACGATGCCAAAGGAAGACCTGTTTCCCTTGCAGTGGTACCTCGAAAATAAAGGCGCTACTCCCGGCGAGCCAAAAGGGAAAATTATCAAAGGTGCGGATATGCGGGTCGTCAAAGCCTGGAAGCGACTCGGCAATAAAGGATCGAACAAAATCAGAATTGCCATTTTTGATACGGGATTCCAGCGGGACCACCCTTCGTTTGCAGATAAGATCGTCGGCGACCATATCATTTGGCAGGATGGCGGCGTCAATCATCATGGTACTTCCTGTACCGGCCTGGCAGTAGCCTCAGAGAATGGTGAAGGGATTATTGGCGTGGCACCGAATGCGGAGCTCGTCATCATTGAAGGGCCCACTTTTTCTTGGTTTGAATTAGAAGCGGCATTCAAATTTTGCATGGATAACGATGTCGACATTATCAGTTGCAGCTGGGGGCAACAGGATTTTCCTTCCGGACATGACCCGATGCATGATCAGGTGTTCCAGGATATTACCACCAAAGGCCGGAATGGCAAAGGCTGTGTAGTGCTCTTCGCCGCAGGTAATGAAGACTCAGAGCATGTCAATGTCATGGGACAGATGCCTAATGTGATCTGCGTTGCCGGTTCTGATAGTGGAGATGGGCATTGGATTTATTCTAACCGTGGAGAAGAACTTTCCGTTACGGCTCCCGGAGGCAATTGGCCATTGATCACCTCCAAGGCCAGTTGGGCTGATGATTATTGGTTGGATGGCAAATCCCGTGGTACTCCCGGATTATACAAACATTTCGAAGGTACTTCCGCTTCTACCCCATTGGTGGCCGGGGTTTGTGCCTTGATCCTATCTGCCAATCCGGGTTTGTCAGCATTGGAAGTAAAGCAGGTATTGCAAAGCACCGCAGATAAAATCGGTGTGCCGGATGAGTATACCAATGGGCATTCCATCCGCTTTGGTTATGGCCGGGTCAATGCCGATGCTGCTGTAGCGGAAGCTTTGCGGCTCAAAGATCCTTCTTCGGTATTGCCGGATTTGGCGACTGGCTCGGGAGGAGGCTTATACCATTTTGAAGTCGATCCGCTTCCTGCAAGTGGCTGGGGGGTACAGACCGGTGCGCTCCGGGAATTTGGTAATGTTCTCAAAATGGTCGACCAACTCCAAAAGCTTTTTGGGAAGGTCGTCAATATTCATATCAGCGAACTCAATGGCCAGCCTAATTATAAAATCATCCTCGGGCCTTTTGCTACTAAAGCGGAGGCTACGAGTTTTCAAAAGAAAGTTACCGCTGCGGGATTGAGTAGTTTTTTGAAGAGTTTGAAGGGATTGAAATGAATTTTAATAGCCACGGATTTTACGGATTTTCATGGATTTCTAAATCCGTGCTAATCCATGAAATCCGTGGCAAAATAAAAAAAAATGAGCGCACTAATTTACGAAGATAAAACCTACCAAATCATAGAGATATGCATGGAAGTGCATAGCATCCTTGGCCCAGGGTTGTTAGAAATCGTGTATAAAGATGCACTTGAATATGAATTTAAACTAAATGATATTCCCTATAAAAGAGAAAAAGAATATGCAGTAGTATATAAAGATGAGGTACTTGCGCATCGATTTTATGCTGGTTTTGTCGTTTTCGGTGATATTATTCTGGAAGTAAAGGGAAAGAAAGAGATCGCAGATATATT
>JBLHJZ010000591.1:0-3580 GCA_047619515.1 Saprospiraceae bacterium
GGCTCTCCTACTTTTCAGCTGCTGAATTTAAAGGGCGAAAAATTTTAACGAGGCCAAAGGATAAAGAAACCGTTAGGGGGGTAGATTATCGCTTTCCTATGCCCTTAAATAAAAGATCATTAAAAAAATCAAAAAGAGAGACTTTTAGACCTTTAGTCCGTCAAGACAATGAAACTTTGTTAATTTGTCAGGATATAAGTCAAAAATGTATTATATTCAATCTCAGGCAGACTAACAGCGAAGCCCTAAATGCTATTTTTTTGGCGGCTTGTTTTTTAAGAACAAATATTTTTTCACAGTAAACAATTTGATTATGGCAAATTTTATGGACTTACTACAAAGCCAACTTACTGATGGCTTATTGGATCAATTAAGCAACAAACTAGGTGGAGCTGACAAGCAACAAACTGCAACAGCAGCTTCAGGCGTGTTTTCTACTATAATGGGTGCACTGGCAAAAAATGCTTCTTCTCAGGAAGGTGCTTCTTCTTTGTCGAGTGCACTGGAAAATGACCATGATGGTGGGGTATTAGACGGTTTTATGGATATGTTGGGTGGGAAAGCTGAGCCAACTAATACCCGTGCTATGAATGGTGACGGCATCCTTAGCCATATCCTTGGTGAAAAACAAGGTGGTGCAATCGATATGATTAGTAAAATGAGTGGATTAGGCGGAGATAAGGCAGGTAGCCTGATGTCTATTTTGGCTCCTATGATCATGGGTACACTTGGCAAAGCGAAAAAAGAACAAGGAATGGGTGTTGAGGATTTGACTTCTTTTATCACAGGGTCTGTTCAAAATCATCAGGAGAAAGGTGGAAAAGAAATGGGTATGATCGGTAAATTCCTTGATCAGGATGGAGACGGTAGCTACATGGATGATCTTGCAGGAATGGGTATGAAGATGTTTGGGAAATTTTTCCGTAAATAGGAAAAAAGATATTCGGTGTTCGGTATTCGGTATTCGGTGCCGAATACCGAATACCGAATAACCTAACCCCCCTTTCCCCCTATGGAAATAAAGACACTGGAAAAGAGCTCTCTAGCGAATCTCACCACAGTTTTTAATGAAGCTTTCTCAGATTATATTATTCCCATACAGTGGACAGAGGCAATTCTCTCCAGGAAGTTTAAAGCAGATAATGTCGATCTAAGCTTATCGCCAGGCTATTTTGTGGATGGAAAACTTTGTGGCTTTATCTTTCATTTTATAGGAACAAGGGAAAAGAGTCCCGTCGTTTGGAACGGAGGAACCGGGGTCGCTCCCGACCAAAGAGGCCAGGGAGTAACCACTAAACTCTATGAATTTATACTTCCCTTTATGCAAGAAAGCGGATTTGACCGAACGGTCTTAGAAGTAATAGAAGGCAATAATCCGGCGATTCATATCTATCAGAAAAATGGATTTTCGACCACCAGAAAGCTAGACTGTTATAAAGGAACAATCGAAGCGGTCGCTCCTCCCGAAGGGATTTTTATAAAAGAAATCAATACCATTAATTGGAAAACTTTTCATTCGTTTCGCTCCTGGCAACCAACGTTTCAAAATAATGATCCTAAAATAGACATGTTTAGGAACGAAACAGAGGTAATCGGGGCCTATGATAAAGACAGGCTTGTCGGGTATATTATAGGTACTAAAAATAGGGAAACCGGGACTGTATTTCAGTTTGCAGTAAAAGAAAATTATAGAAATAGAGGTATTGGAAAAGCGCTATTTGCACGGGCTGGACAAGGAAAAAAAGTCCATCTTAATATCATAAATGTCGATGCGAGACATGAGGCCAGTAAAGTCTTTTTTGAAAAAATAGGATTTGAAAAAACGGTCAGTCAGTTTGAAATGATCAAAAGTTTGGTCTAGTGCACCAACCCAATGACTTCGCCATAGTATAACGAAATTATTGGGTTGATGCACTAGTACCTAAGGAACTAAATATCTGACAGTTTATACCTGGCTTTTTTCGCCTGCTCTTCCTAATCCTGGGACTACTTTTTCCGCTCCGTCACAAATATAACTAACTGCTGAAGCGCATTTCGGGAAGGACTTTCGGGGAGAGATAAAAGGATTTCGAAAGCTTCTTCCCTGTATTTTATCATAGCTTCCCTGGCATATTCGATGCCGCCACTCTGATTGACAAAATCGATCACCTCCTGGACTTTATCTTTTTTATCATTATCCTTTTTGATGATTCTAAGTATTTTTCGTTTGACACTGGTGCTAGCATTATTCAGTGCATAGATTAGCGGTAGGGTCATCTTTTTCTCTTTGATATCAATGCCCAGCGGCTTTCCGACATCATCGGTTCCAAAATCAAAAAGATCATCCCTAATCTGAAAAGAGATACCAATTTTTTCACCAAAAAGTCGCATTTTTTCAACGGCCTCTTCGTCTTTGGTGGTAGAAGCGGCACCGGCACTACAGGCAGAAGCGATAAGAGAAGCAGTTTTCTGACGAATGATATCATAGTAAATAGATTCGTCAATATCCAGTTTTCGAGCCTTCTGAATCTGCAATAATTCGCCTTCGATCATCGACTTTACCGCATTAGAAAGAATAAGAAGTGACTGATAATCTTTGTTTTTTAAGGATAAAACCATGCCTTGTGAAAACAGGAAGTCTCCGACCAATACCGCTATCTTGTTTTTCCATAAAGCATTGACGGAGAAGAAGCCTCTTCGCTCGTTGGCGTCATCGACTACATCATCATGAATGAGCGTAGCCGTGTGCAATAATTCTACTAATGAAGCAGCGACATAAGTAGATTCATTGGTCGGGCCAAAAAGTTTTGCGCTCAAAAAAACGAACATTGGCCGTACTTGCTTGCCTTTGCGTTTGACGACATAATGCATAATCGTATCCAATAGCGCAACATGGCTTTTCATGGATTCCCGGAAATGCTTTTCGAAATGTATGAGTTCCTGTTCAATTGGTCCCTTTATGGTATCCAACGATTTGACCATAAATCATTTTTTTAGAGTTCGGCCACAAGATATGCCTTTATATCGAAACAGCAGTAAATTCTATTTGTTGTTGGGAAAGGTGAAAAGGGATAAAAAAAGAGAAAGGTTAGAAAGGGTACGACGGTAGAAAGGATACGAAGTCCAGAGAACCCAGTCCTTTCGGCTTGCACTTTCCCCTTTTTTACCTTTCTACCTTTTCTACCCAGGGCAATCGCAAGATTATCTTCCTACTATTTCAAGTTCAAGTTCAAGTATCCAATTCAAAACCCGGAAATTTAAAGCTGCCCGGGTCAAATTTGACAATTGAGCTTGATACTTGAACGTGAACTTTATTATAATGAGGTTAATACTCAATTTTGCAATCGCCATACTTTTCTACTCCTCCATTGCCTTACTTCCCCTTAATTTTTTATAAATTTGAGTCTTTAATATCATTCTAATCTACAATAGTGTTAAGTTTATTTAGAACAAATCAAATCGCTTTCAATCTTTTGCTCATCGTTTATATCCTTTTGATAAGGGGTAGTGCCATATTTGTGACTCCCGCGGCAGAAAATTTTACCGGACAAGGAGTGCTTAGTGACTGGCTCAACGGGCTTTGGGGTACCACAGGCCCAAT
>JBLHJZ010000592.1:0-3557 GCA_047619515.1 Saprospiraceae bacterium
GTCTGCAAGACTTCTTCGAGGCGGTTGATCAAAGTCTTGTCATCGGGTGCGGAATTCGTTAAGCCTAGCTTGGATTTCATCATTTCAAAATACCCGGCTTCAAAATCCGATTGAAATTTTTTCAGGACCTTTTCAAAAGGAGGAGCTTCACCAACCAGAGGATACAAAGCATTGGCCAGTTGTATTAAATTCCATAAAGCTATCTGGGGTTGATGCCCGTAGCGGTAGCGTCGGTGTGATCGATCCGTGGTATTGGGTGTCCAGCCATGATCATAGCCTTCCAGCCAGCCATAAGGGCCAAAATCAATAGTCAGTCCGAGGATGGACATATTATCCGTATTCATTACACCGTGTACAAAACCGACTCTCTGCCAGTGGATAATCATTTCCACGGTACGCCTTACTACCTCTTCGAAAAATTGGATATACCCTTCCTTGGTTCCTTCCTCGATTCCCGGAAAGAAATGGCGAATGGTATAATCCGTGAGCTCCTGAAGTGTCTTGCTATCTTCTCTTGCCGCCAGTATTTGGAAATTTCCAAAGCGAACAAATGAAGGCGATACCCGACAGACGACTGCGCCTTTTTCATAAGCTCCATTGCCGTCATACATCATATCCCGCATCACCTCATCTCCGGTCAACATCAATGACAAGGAACGGGTAGTCGGTACGCCGAGATGGTGCATCGCTTCACTGCAAAGGTGCTCGCGAATCGAAGATCTCAATACCGCCAGGCCATCAGCAGTTCGGGAATAAGGGGTCTCCCCTGCTCCTTTTAATTGTAGTGCCCAGCGCTTTTTATGATGCACTACTTCCGCCAGATTGATCGCTCGCCCATCCCCTAATTGCCCTGCCCAGGAACCAAATTGATGGCCACCATAGCACATAGCATAGGGATCTGTTCCTTCCATCACCTCGTTTCCGGAAAAGACTTTTAGGAAATCATCAGACTGGACTTCTTCTTTGCTTAATCCCAATAACTCAGCTACTTCATCAGCGACATGGACAAGCTTCGGAGCTTTTGGCTTTCGTGGCTTTGCATAAGAAAAGGCGGCATTGAATACCTGTCTCCTGGTGTTGTTCCGAATCGGATCAGCTGGGAGTTCTTTATTGAACGTGTCTTTTATATTAAGATTCATAGGTCGGTGTGTTTTAATTTATCAGCATACATATCCCTCAATTTTTTGATCTTAGGATCGATAACTATCCGGCAATATCCTGCAAAAGAGTTATTATTATAATAATCCTGGTGATATTTTTCAGCATCATAGAAAACATCCAGCGGTACTAATTGAGTGACTATCGGATCATTAAAAGATCCTTTGACGTTTTCCAAAACTTTTTCAGCAATTGCTTTTTGTTCGTCATTATGATACAAAATGATCGACCGGTATTGGGTGCCACGATCTGCGCCCTGCTGGTTTAAAGTCGTCGGATCATGGCTGGTCATAAATATGGTCAGCAAATCTTCATAGCTGATCGCTGCCGGATCGAAGGTCACCTGGATAACTTCTGCATGCCCGGAATTACCGGAACAGATCTCTCTGTATGTTGGGTTCTTTGTGTCACCCGCCGTATAGCCGGATACGACTTTTTCTATGCCTATTAATCTTTGCACGACTGCTTCTACACACCAGAAACAACCGCCGCCGAATGTTGCTATTTGATTATTTGTCATCTTTTAAAAGTTTAATTGATTCTGAATTAATACAATATCTCAGTCCGCTGGGTTTTGGACCAAATTTAAATACATGGCCAAGATGTGCATCACAAGTATTGCACATTGCTTCGACCCTGGTCATTCCTAGAGAGTCATCTTTTTCATACTTGACCGCATTCTCTTTTACGGGCTGCGAAAAACTTGGCCATCCTGTTCCTGAGTCATACTTCACTGCTGAACCAAATAGCTTCGTTTCACAACAGATACAAGCATAATTCCCGGGATCATAAATTTTACAATAGGCGCCGGTATTAGATCTTTCTGTGCCTTTCAATCGGGTAATCCGAAATTGCTCCGGCGTCAAAATAGATTTCCACTCCTGCTCCGTTTTTTCGATTCGAATATCCGGGGTCAGGTTACCGTCTGCTTCGATTTTGAGTACATCATTCCATGTAAGCATGTTATCTCCTTTTTATATTATTTAATGTACTGCAAAGGTAACACTGGAATGTCCTCAATTGTTAGGGAATAATTCCTTGATATTTGTCAATTTTCCCCGTTTGGGAAATTAAGGGGTCAGAGAGTCAAGGGGTCAAGGGTCAGGAGGACTTCGGTTTAGCGGTCTGCTAAACTAAAATTTAAGCGCGTTGCGCATCCTTTCTAAACAAAGATGGCGCTATGCCTTGTCGTAGTCTAAAGAAATGGCTAAAGGACTGCACATCTGAAAATTGGATTTCATCGGCGATTTCCTGGATGGATTTATCGGTATATTTCAATAATCTTTGGGCTTCCAACTGACGCCTTTCATTGATGATTTGCAAGGGCGTTTTATTGATGTATTTATTAAAAATATTCGATAAGGTTTTTGGAGACTTATGTAGCAATTTAGCATAATCCGAAACTTTCGTCAATTTTTTATAATGTTTTTCAACCAGATAATTATACTCTCTGATTAATCCGACATTGACATTATCAGCGGGGAGATTGTTATTTTTATTTTTATAAACCCGCAAACAAAGAATCATAAACCGCTTGAGTAGTGCTCTCAGCATCTCCAATTTCAGGGCATCCATTTCGTCCATCTCCATCAAAAAAATCTCCCAAATCAGATTAAATTGCTTTTTCTTTTCTTTGGGGATTTCTATTTTAGGAATACCACTGGCCCCAAAAAACAATAACCCTCTACACCCTACTTCACTGTCATGGTCTTCTACACAATAAAAGGGACGATTAAATTGCACCACGTTCATTTTTTCAAATTGAAAATGGTCAATTTTATGGAACTCCGTAAGAAAAATAATACAATCTTTTTTGATCTCGACGACTTCATTATCAATCATAAAACGAGCAGTACTCCCGGTGTTCCAGATAATGCTTAAGCCCGTTTTCATATCCTGATCGAACATATAACTTCGCTCCGGAAGTATTTCGGACACAAAGATGGTTTCGTTTATTTTGCTTTGGAATTTCATTGCGTGCAACTGTTGGCGGTGTTTTGGTAAAGATAACCACTTTGTAGTCGGGGTTGTGTAGAAAGTATTTTTCCGACAGGATATACAGGATTGACAGGATTTTAAAATGTATAAAAATTTGATTGTCTACGTTTTACGTATAACGGAAATCATGTAAACCCTGTTAGTCCTGTCAGTATGTAAGTTATTACAAAACCCCGACTCTCCGTGGTGGTAGGACGACTGACCTGAAGCTAAACCACCACTGCTGCCGCAGCCCAGCTATAATACCTGGCTCCTTCCCGGAATTCCTGCGCTCCGATTCGATCCAATCGAAATGCTGAAGATGGGAGCAGCACACTTTCTTTTCTTTGAAGGCGATGCAATGACTCATAAGTAGGATAATCAATTTCAGTCCGGGCAGCCAATTTTTGATTGATCTGAAA
>JBLHJZ010000593.1:0-3549 GCA_047619515.1 Saprospiraceae bacterium
GCGGTAATACCGAAAATATTGTTAGTGGTATTGATCATATGTTGCTTATGGTTGGCCAAATGACTTGTCAGGAAATTACTGCAATTTTCGAAATAATCGATGACTCAGATGATGCTACGCAGGAACTCAAAGATTATATCCAGGGCAACTTAAATTATAAACCTGTTGATTTAAAAAATCAATTAACTACTGTTTACACGGAAAATGAATGCGATGACAATCTGGATGAAATTAACTGCTCAGCCCTGAAGAAAGCAATTGATAATCTGTAGAAATGCCCTTTATTACAAGGATTTCATAACGACGGCAGGCGACAAAAGTCTACGATCCCGATTTTACATCGGGGATCAGCATCAGATCGGTAAGTTATTATTTATGGAGTCCTAAGAAAAAAAAATATAAATGTGGGTACCACTCATGATATAAAGGTACTAATGGGTGAAATCAATCAATTTTTATTTATTGCCATAAATTCAAATCAATATGAAGATTCTATTATTAATATTATTAACGAGCTTTATTTCTGAAAAATCGAAAGCAGATTTTATTTACGATAACAGCTTATCAACCTCAGATCAGAGAGGTGAGATTTTACGGAATGTCAATCAACAGTCAGGCGACAAAAAGACCATCGCTATCTGGCCTTTTCAGGGAGACAATAAATTTGGAGCAGTCGAAGACTTGCACGGTATCGTTACCGATGCCGTCAATAAATCCGAGCGTTTTCACCTTGTTGAAAGAGCCAAGATGGATGCGATTTTACAAGAACTCGATATCCAGAAAGGCTACGAGTCCATGAATAGCGCGGTACTGGTTGAACAGGGCCAAACATTGGGTGCCAACTATCACATGTTTGGGCAGATCAATTCGGTAAGTACAAAAACTAGCCATAGCAAAGATAGCAAAGGACGGACTACGACTTCCTATACTGTTGTGATTTCACTAAATCTACGCATTGTAGACATAGAAACCGGAATGGTAAAAGAAACGGAGACGATAACGGTTGGCCAGAATTTATTTGAATTTATCTCTGCCCAAACAGAGGCGGAAGCCTGGAACAAATCCTGTAAAAAAATGGGATCCAAGACGAAAGGGTTTATTAAAAAAGCCTTTCCGATGACTATCTCCATTATCCAGATAGAAAAAGAAAAGAAAGGGAAAGTGACAGAAATTTTGATTGCCGGAGGTTCGGTGATCGGGCTGAAAAAGAACGATAAACTGAACGTCTTTGAAATTACGGAATTAGAAGTAGATGGTAAAATGTTTCCAAGGGAACGGGAAATCGCAAGCCTTACCGTTTCTGATATTCAGGGTGGACAGCTTTCTGTTTGTAAGGTCAAAAAAGGAGGTGGAGATCTCAAAAATAAAATCCTGAGCGGTGCTAAACTTATTTGTAAAACAAATTAAAAGCTTTATTTATGCAATTATTAAATCAATATAAACCAGGCCTTTTTTTTATGTTTTTGCTGGCTTTAGCAATACTCCCAACTGGCTGTAGTAAGCAAGCTATCCAAACTGCCGGTGTACATTATGTAGGCAATCAGAACAAAAGCATTACCCTGACTTCTACAGGTTTTGGTAAAAATAAAAAGGATGCAATTTTTAATGCAGAGAAAAATGCTTTCGATGTACTATTGTTCAAAGGGGTCCCCGGCTCTCCTTATGAGAAGCCCATCGTGACTACTCCTGAAAGCACTACCAAATCAAAAAATGCGAATTTCTTTAAAGGCTTTTATGATGAATATGGCTATAAAGGTTTTGTAACCAATTCGAGAATAATTAGTCCCGGTTCGAAAGATAAGCAAACCAATAAAATTATGGCAGGGGTAGAAATTACAATCAATGTTCCATCACTCAGGAGAAACCTTGAACAGCAAGGGATCACTCAAAAATTCGGATTATAATATGAAAGTTTTAATTATAATAGCCTCGCTTTTAATGACACTACCGGCAATTAATTTTGCACAATGTGACGGCGGCGATAATACTACCCAACCTTCTATAATGGTAGTGCCTGTAATATTGGGTGACCAGGATATTCTGGCAGTGATTGAATCCAATCAAAACTATCGTTCGGTTATCATTGCCATTGACGATCACTTTAAATCAAGAGGATTTAATACCAAAAACTTCGTCCAGAACCTCCGCAATATAAGACGAGAAGAAGGGATCAATAATTACACGGACAGCCAGTCAGAACTGGATGCGGTCATCGCAAGAGCCGGGCCGGATATCTGGATCAATACAGAAATCATGATTTCCGAAGAAGCCGGAAATACCCGCTCAAAGTCATTGACGATTACCATCCAGGCCATACATCGGATTTCTTCGGAGAACATGGCCAGTAAAGTCTTTGATGGCCGATATAGTTATGTTACCGATTTTGGACAAAGAGCCAGGAAGCTCCTGGAAAAAGATTTACAGTTCGAATCCTTTTTGGAAGATATAAATGAATCCTTTGGCGGAATCCGGGAAAGTGGGATCAGTTTTGCCCTTTCCATCGTTTGCTACAGGGATGCAGAAGTAAGGCTCAATGTAGAGATTGGGGATGACTTCGAAGAACTCAGCGATTTTATTTCAGAATATGTGATAAAACAATCTTACAAATCTTCTCCACAGGCGAATACCAGGACGTCTACAAAACTTGCCTGGGAAAATCTCAAAGTTCCGCTAAAAATACCTGAAGATGGAGATTGTATAAATTATAATATTAAAAAACATTTCCTCAATCCGCTCCGAAAAAAAATCAGGAGTGACTGGGCACCGCTGACAGAGCTGGGCAGTATCTATCCGCAAGTCATTAATGATGGCGTTGGTAAGTGGACCATCATACTTTGCGATTCAAAAGATGATTGCCCTAGCGAGTAATAAGATTATGTTGGGATTTTAGCATTCGGCCTACAAACGTCCTTTTTTCGTTTATACTTCAGTTCAAAATTCCTCATTATGCTATGGCATAACTCCGGTTTTTGAACTTCGTCTAATCAAAAAAATGCCAGTTTTCGCCTCGAAGCCCAAATTCCCAACATACTCTAAGTTCTATTTTTTTAAAAGCATAAAGCCAAAGCAATGAAAAAAATAAATATAGTAATTATCCTATTTTGCTTACTTCCCTCTTTTTGTCTATTTAGTCAGGATGCGGATAAAAAATACGACGTAGGAACTATTTCCATCTCCCTGGTGATGCCGAATCAAGTCGAAGGTCTGAGTGCTTCGGACTTATCCCAACTGGAGAGCAAGATACTGCGAATGCTCACCTCCAGTGGTTTATCTGGAAATGGTTACAGCTCTAATTTTGTGATTTTTCCAAAGTTCGAAATCCTTTCCAATGATGAAATTCCCGGAATGGAGAAGATGACTTCCGTGGAAACAGAACTCAGTTTGTTCGTCAAACAAATGGACAATAACGTTATGTTTTCTTCTTATGCCAAAACAGTAAAAGGCATGTCCAAAAGTGAAAGCCAGGCGGTACGAAATGCCATCAAAAAGATACCGACCCGATCTAAAGATGTGAAGGAATTTTTGGAAGAGACTAAAGGTCGCATCATT
>JBLHJZ010000594.1:0-3546 GCA_047619515.1 Saprospiraceae bacterium
AGGAGAATATTCTTCTGAGCCTTAAATGTTTGACCTCACCCCTCATTCACGTGGGTATAAAAATAACAGGGCATGATTAGACAATTTGAATCTCACCCCTTCTGAAAATCCTAATACTGAAACTGAAGCTAAAATGGTATCCGCAAATCGGCAAGAGCCATTTAGGAATACGAAAAAGCTTTAAGTCAGTATCTACCGACACGAAAATTGGAATACCTTATTAATTGGGCAAATTAATATTTTTAAAGCATCATTTTTGGCCAATCATCCAAAATACTCAATCGCCGACCAGACCATCAGTATAATACCAATCAAAACTGCAACATTAGCTACCCAGGTAATTATTCCTCCGAAGCCGATAAATAAACCTGCTAAAATTAATACCGCCAGGCCAGCCAGAAAGACTACCGCTCCGAGACGGAAACGGGCCTCATCAAAGATTCCGCTGTTTGGGCCTGCTTTTTCCTCCAGTTTATTTTTTAGCTTAGCGAGTCGTTTCTTGAGTTTCTTCTGCTTTTTTTGAGAAAGCTCGTGGAAAGCCTTTTTGGCGGTTTCTTTTGAGACTTGTTCCTGGTTTTCCGCTTTTTGAACGGGTACCACCGCAAAAGCCACTGAAGAACATAGCATAAGCATAACACAGGAAATCAGTGTGTAATAAATCGTTTTCATAATTTGTTTTTGATTAAATTTTACGGTTCTTTAAGCTTTTGAATATGATCGTAAGTACGTGTTTTTATTTTAAAAAATGCGAATCAGGGGTTAAATTTTTAGGCTGATTATCTGACAGGCGTAGTCAAAATCAGGGTTATTTTGAAAATCGCCCTGATTTAAACGCCTGAAAATCAAAAACAATTTAGTTTCAAGTCCTGATTCGCATTGCAAAATAAAACAATATCCTAAATTCCTTTCGCTTGTTTTTATGAAAAAATTTTTGGTAAAATATCGGTTTCCATTATTCTTTGTGACCTTAGTCCTCAGTCTTTGCTTGTTTTATGGCTATTTGACCATCTTCCAGTTTACGCCCCGATCCACTCACCAGTGGCGACAGGCGGACAGTGCTTCCCTGGCGCTCAACTATTACCAGGATGGATTAGATTTTTTCAAACCCCGAATGCATCATGTCATGGGTGGCGAAGGCTATGTGACCGGAGCTGGTGAGGCACCGATATTCTATTATGTAGTGGGTCTTTGTTATAAAGTATTCGGACCGTATGAGGGTATCTTCCGTTTGTTAAGTTTGCTCCTTTTTTTATTTGGTCTTTTCCTGCTTGCTAAAATCATCTCGACCGAAGCCCGCGACTGGTTTAGCCCGGTGATATTAGCCGGCATCATAATGGGCTCACCGGTCATTGCTTTTTACAGTTTCAATTTCACGCCGAATATTCCGGCACAAGGACTGGCGATGATCGGTATTTGGTACTTTTATCTTTTTTATAAAAACAGCCTTCTAAAATATTTCCATTGGAGCATGTTCTTTTATATACTTGCCGGATTGACCAAAATTTCTGCGCTGATGAGTTTTGTAGTGATCTTTGGTCTTTATTTTTTGGATATTGCAGGTCTGTTAAAAAAGATAAGCGGGCAGCGGATTTTTGAAAAAGCCTGGCGATTCATTCCTGGGTTTGTGATGGTTCTTATCGCATTATTCCTTTGGAAAATCTGGGCTGACTATTATAATGAAATGCATCATACCAAGTACTTTTTATCAAAAACGAAACCTTACTGGAGTCTGGATACCGAAATGCAAGCCTATGTGTATAAACGAATCCAAGAAGTCTGGTTTCCTGCCTATTATCATTCCTATACTTTTTGGGGACTGGGAGGGATCGGCGCTTTAATTTTGCTCACACCCTGGCTGCATAAGCGCATACTTTACCTCTCTTTTTTGGCACTGAGTATTGGTTGTACCGCTTTCTTCTTCCTCTGGTACCTGCAGTTTGAAAAGCATGATTATTATGTGATTGAAATGGTGCTATTGCCGGTCATGATACTCGGGATGCTCTTTTTATTTATAAAAAAATATGCCCCGAAACTATTATCCAATTGGATTTTCAGAATTGTATTATTTGCTATAATAGCTTTTAATGCCAATTATTCCAAAGGTATCCTGGAACACCGTTATGATCAGCAAAGTGTCTTTATGTCTTATTTCAATCCTGATTTGTACAAAACCAAAGCGCTACATGCTTTTTTAAAAAACCTGGGTATCCAATATCCGGACAAAGTCGTGAGTGCTCCGGATACCAGTCCAAATAACACACTCTATCATTACAACCTGTGTGGTTGGACAGAGCTATATATGGGTGGCCAACAGATGAATGCTAAAAAGGTAAAATCTTATGCTAAAGCAGGCGCAAAGTATCTGCTCATCCATGATAAAAAATACCTGGAAAATGAGAACCTAAAAGAAGTGCTTGCTTATCCAATGGGGGATTTTAATAATTCTATCTTTGTTTTTGATATAAGAACTTTTTCAGGAGTGAGGAGTGAGGAGTGAGAGGTGCCTTAAGAATGAAACCTCAAATAATAACAATCTCTTGCTTGACCACTTGACCACCTAGCTACTTGAACACATGACAATATACTTCGGTCTACAATTCGATGAAGAGATTTATCCCAAGGCAATGACGCCTGAGGGCGGAGTACACTACTTTGGCCCGCAGGGATTATTATTTATGCTGGAATCTCATCTGGGTCTGATCGGGCACCCGACGGACAACGAGCATATCCGCATCGAGCAGTTTCGACAGGCGATCCGGAAGCATTTGGCAGACAATCCGGAGACTTTCTACGCCCGATCCTTTGCAGCAGACCAGTTGGCCACAGCGGGGAGATTATTGCAATTGAGGGATCAGTTAAAACTCGCCGGCTGGAATTTTGAAGTAAAGACGGAAACACCATCGCGTTTAAGGATCATTTCGGAGATGGCGGAGATCAGCTCCAAAAGTGAGAAAGGGCTCTCTCCAGGCTTTGCAGACCGTTTTACAGCGATTTTAACTACCCTTGCCTTAGGGAATCATCCGATAAAAAAGCTCTTCCACAATGAGCCTTTGAGTCTGCTTCCTGATCATTATAAAAAACTGTTCACCCTTTTCCAAGATCAGGGAATAGCCGTTGCTCCCCTACCCGATGTGGATATCAAAGGAGCTACTAATCTTGATGTTTTTAAAAAATTTCTGCTAAGAAAAAACAAGGATAGGAAAACGAAATTAAGTGCTGACGGTTCCCTATTTATTTTAAAAGCAAAACGGGAAACAGAGGCCGCAACCTTTTTAGCAAAATTATTTGAAGCGAATCCCTCCTCCAGGCCGCTTTGTGTCATTCCCGAAAAAAACCGGGCACTGGATAATGCAGTCATTCAAGAAGGCTTGCCAAGTTTTGGGATACTTTCCGCCAGTCTTGCCCGCCCGAGTTTGCAGATTCTGAAACTGGCTCCGGCGTTTTTATGGCATCCTATCGATCCGTACAAAGTGATGGAATTTGTTTCGCTATCGCTAAAACCGCTGGATGATGAGCTCGCCGAAGTCATAGCCAATCTCATGGCCC
>JBLHJZ010000595.1:0-3542 GCA_047619515.1 Saprospiraceae bacterium
AAAGATAAGACGTTTTTTGTCTCATCGTGTACATCATCTTTTAGGTGATTGACAAATTTTATCCCTGTCGAATCTGATGACAGTAAAGTAAAAAGAGTCTTGTTTAAGGAAGGATCCTTAGTGTCTTTCCCTATCGCATTATCCTGCTTGCACCCAAGGAGGATCAATAAAAAACTAATCCCGAATATTATTACTCTGTTCATGATATATTTACGTTTTAGACGTAGCTGGCAAATTTATTTGCCTGGCTTTTGATTATTATTTATCAGAGGCTTATGCACAACGGGGTAAATAAATTTGCCCGCTACCTTATTGCAAAAGCAGATCAACAAAACCGATCAGCTGGCACTGTCTTTTATTATTTCCTGCCAACAAGGCAGGCTGTTTATTTTTTCCAAGTCCAAGTAATTTTAATGACTTTGTATCTTTATTTAAAAACAAACCACTCTCATAAACAGTGAGTGTTTTGAAAAATTTATTGCCTTTATTTATAAGGATTTTTCCGGTACCGGAATCTGCCCGTCCGGTCTCTATTTCGGATTGATAAAAATTACCGGCTATGATGATATCTTTAAGTTTGTCATTATTGATATCCATGACAACGATACCATTGACCGGGGCAATCTGCGCTTCGACCGGCAAGTATTTTATAGTAAATTTACCTGCCTCGTCCTGGTATAAAATTAGACTTGAAAATTCATTAGCTTCCTTTTTTAAAGCGGTTTCCAATTCGTCGCCATATACCTGATTGATGTCCGCTTTAGCGTATTTTTCGAAGGTCGGAAATTTATTTTTAATATCAGGAATCTGCTGGCTCGAACAAGTCCTTCCCCTGACCGGATACACCACATCCCCATAATAAGTACCCAATACAATGTCCGCTGATCCACTTTCATCAAAGTCTTTGGCATATAGCATAAATGGCTTTTCTTTCGAGGCTTTGTATTTATAATTACGACCCAAATTACCAATGATATAATCATCGAGCCCGTTATTATCCAGATCCGCTTTTTCGATAGTATTCCACCAACCGGTCAAAGGCGTCTCAAAATAATCCTTGGTTCGATCCACCAATTTCCCGTCTTCCTGTATCCAAAAACTAATGGGTGTCCATTCTCCTACGACGATAAGATCGAGCAGGCTATCCTGATTGATATCTGTCCACATCGCATCTTTGATCATCCCAAAGTGCTGTAAGTCAGGGCATACTTCGTTGCTTGCTTCTGTAAAATTTCCTTTTCCATCATTTACAAAAAGTCCGGAAGTCCCGGCAATAGGATATTTTTTAGGTGTCAACCGACCGCCAATAAAAATATCCTGGTCGCCATCCTGGTCAAAGTCAGCTGCTTTAATACAAGAAGCACTAAAACGGAAATCCGGAAAAGCAGTCATGGATTTTTGATAATTCCCTTTGCCATCATTCAAATATAATCTTGGTTGGAACAAGGGGCTGTCTTCTGCTATTTCATAACCGGTACTACTTATTGCCAGATCCAAATCTCCATCCCCATCCGCATCAAAAAATAAGGGTTGGCCATCTTCGTAGGCCTTGTCTGCATTGAATACTGCGGTGTTGGAACGTTCAAATTTGCTTCCCTTTTTTTGGATATACATTGCGCCAGCCTGACCCAATGGACTGCCAAAATAAATGTCCTCTAATCCATCATTATTGATATCACCGATTGCAGTATAGGGACCATATTCCGAAAGTTTATGTGGTAATAAAACCTGATCATCGTAATCGTGGTATCGGTTTTCATTTTGAACATAGTCCAGGCCGGAGTCTTCCGAATTGATTTCTTTTACAATATCATTTGCTGAAGAAGGATAAACATAATTTCCCGTCGCCTCTTCGTATTTTACTTTTATTTTGGCATTGGTTTTTACCTTATCCAATATCTGCATTTTGCCATCCGGCCATACGACCTCCACTTTATCCACTTCATTGATACTACCTAATCCAAAATGAAGTACCTGCTCACTACTAGACAAAAATCCTCTGGTAGCCAGTAATTCTCTGGACTGAAAATCATCGCCATAATGTAAATTAACTTTTGAACCAATCGCCGTTTTACCAGCCGTATGTTCAAATTGAAAACTCAAATAATGATTCGCAGGATTCGCATTATTTCTATACAATAACGCTTCTTCACCGATATTATTGATCACCAAATCCAAGTCGCCATCATTATCCAAATCTCCATAAGCCGCTCCCGTAGAAATTGTTTTTTCTAAAATACCAGCTTCATCAGCATAGCTACTGAATTGTAAATCGCCATGATTTTTAAACAAATAATTTTGAATCTTCGGAATAGGAGAATTGATTGAATAGTCTTGAGCGACTTTATTCATTTTCGCCATGTCTCCATTCATTGTCAACATAAGAGAATCCAGCGCTCTTTTCCGGTCATTATTATAAATATCTTTATACCAGCCGTTAGATATAAAAAGATCCTGCCATCCATCATTATCAAAATCAAAAAATAAAGTTGCCCAACTCCAGTCAGATTTGTGTACGCCTGCTAATTGAGCTACATCACTAAATGTTTTATTGCCATTATTCAGATACATAAAATTATGCATCTGGTAATATTTGTATTTCATGGTATCGACGATAAATTCAAACCGCTTAACAGTCTGCATTCCCATCCCTATTTTTTCCCGGTAGTGATCTTCACTTAGCATTTCAGCTACAAATAAATCAGGATAAATATCATGATTAATATCTCCGGCATCAACGCCCATTGAACTTAAGCTGGTTTGATTGGTAGCAGTACTGACAATATTGGTAAAAGTGCCGTCCTGGTTGTTGTGGAAAAAGATATCTGGTTCATCATGATCAACCGTGATGACCAAATCCGGCCAACCGTCGACATCAAAATCCGTTGTACTCAGGGCAAGGCTAAAACCGTAAGATAATATGCCCGCTTCTTCCGTAACGTCTGTAAAATGTGCCTGTCCTGAGCTTGTCGAAGGACCATCGTTTCTAAATAATCTATTACTAAACTCTTTTACCGGAGAAACCCAATAATCATAGTGCACTTGCATGGGGACCAATCTGAATCTTGGATGATTGGCCACAGCCAAATCCAAATCTCCATCTTTATCATAATCAAAAAAAGAGGCTCCGATACTATAGTTTTCATCATTTAAGCCATAGGATTTGGATTGCTCTGTAAACTTGCCTTTCTGGTCATTTATAAATAATAGATTCTCTCTATCAGCGGGATTATCTTCATAGGAGCGGCAAACATATATATCCAGCCAGCCGTCGTTATTTACATCGGCCATGGTCACCGCCGAGCACCAGCCACTGGTCGTAGTACCCGAAGCAGTGGTAATGTCTTCGAATACCATATTGCCTTTATTTAAAAACAATTTTGAAGAAGACATATTGGCAGCCATAAAGACATCGGGAAGACCGTCATTATTGATATCACCGATGGCTACTCCCCCTCCAGTATAAGCGTTTATATAATTAAAAGGGTTTTTTAAATTTTGCTCATCCAGGATATTCGAAAAATTCAAACCGCTCTTTGAAG
>JBLHJZ010000596.1:0-3531 GCA_047619515.1 Saprospiraceae bacterium
CTCAACTATCTGTAGCGCCGCTTCTCCAAGGAAAGGTTTGCCTTCTCCTAACAACCAGTATCGGATATTCCAATGCGGATAATGGTTTAATATACCAGTAACCAGCTCACCATTTGGGTACTTGGTAGACCCGTTCAGGTAGTTGCTCAGATTTTTAAGGGTGTAATTAATTTCCCTGCAAAGCTTAGTCATGGATAAACCTTCTAAAGCCATTATTTTTGTAAATCTCTGATTATGAGACATTTGTATTGGTTTAACAATTTAAACACAAAAATAGTTATAAGTATTTGTATAATTATATTTTTTTACATAAATTTGATTATTGCGGTAGACAAAGTACAAAAGTTTAAAACAAATTAAAAAAGTGTAGCGCTCTTTTAGCAATATTTCTACTCAAGCAGGAATAGGTAAGATATTTTTTGGGGTTATATATGAGGTTATCCCGAGTCAATTTCCTTCCATTTATTTTGTCCGGGGTAGCCTTTTTTAACCGCTGATGCTTTGGAGCAGCGAACATTTTTCAGGAAAGTATAATTGACTTTCAACTATCATTTTTCTGTTGTGGATGCTTCTTTCTATTGACCAATCTTTAAATTTATATAAGGTATCTATTAGGGGTGAATCTTGTCGGATTCGTGGGTTGTAGTAGATAACGAATAAAAGTATAGTAAGCCTAGCTCTCCAAACGCCCAATCCCTACCCCCCATAAGGATGCCCCTGCCCAATCCATTGCCCCTGATTATAATGTACATTCGGCTGAGCGATCAGGCCGACATTACAGGCCGCTTCGAATAAGACGATATGGTCGGAGCCGCCGAATTGGAAATAGGCGAATTCTTCTCCTTTGTGTAAAGCCTTGCCGACTTCGGCGGTCATGACCACTGAAGAAACCTGCGCCATACCGATCGGAAGAACAGCGACCAGGCCAATCGGAGAATCTAAAACGATAAGCCCTCTGGCCTGTGCAAACTGGTAGCCTGTCCCGTCTTCCGCATCGAATCTTCGGATGGATTCCACGGTGCATTCATCTGATGGGGAACCGTCCGGGCATACGGCCTGTACGTCGAGGTAGGCTTGTCCGAGTATGACTCGGGACTCTAATACGGTGCCTCGGACGGGTACGTGGAGGCGGTGATAATCTGTGGTATTTAAAAAACTATGGGTGAAGACACCGCCTTTGAAGCGGTCTTTATAAGGGCTGCCTTCGAGGAGTTCCATGATTGACCATTGGAGGTTTTTGACGATAATTTTTGAATCTTCATTGATCTGCCACCAACCTACGAAGGTGGAGTCCGCCGGAGAGACGATGACTTTATCGTCGTTCAGGGAAGCTATGGGTCGCATACCTGGTTTTACATGTCTGGCGAATAATTGGTTAAACGTTTTCCAACCACCGGGAGCCTGCATATATTCGGCCATATTAAACTTTGGACTATTATAAAAAGTCGCGAGGGACTTTGCGTTGAGCGATTTGGGGGTATCGAGGAATTTACCCCAGGAATCGGCGTAGTCGATGATCCATTGTGAAAGTTCACTGATCTTCGGCGCTTTTTTATGAGGGATGATTTTGTTCTGGTACTTTTTAATGGGTTCCTGATCGAGGACAAAATAGAATTCGCAAATCCGGGAGTAGATTTCTTTGCCGGCGCGGTTTTCTACGGGCACCCAATATAGAAGGTCATTGACCCAGTCGAGGTAATCAGATAGATTTTTGATGGGCTTGAGACGCGGGATATTAAAGATCTGTGCATTTTGAATGGCTTTTTCAAAATCTTTTTTCCACTTCTTTTTAATGATCAATCTTTCTAATTCCCGTACTACTTTGTGCAGTTTGTTTTTCATGTTTTTGAGGTTTTAAAATATAATAATTAATAGAATGAATTCGGCTACTAATATAGTGAAACCGATTCGAACTTTATAATTTATATCTTTCCCCTCAGCCCCGCTATAAAGAATTTAAGCTAAACCCGCCAACTATACCAATATAGGGTTTGTTATTATATATCCAGTTACTGCTGTTATTACCTAACATTGATTCCGCTCCAAGAGCAATTCCAAGATTAACGCTATTGATAGATCCTAAAAAAGCGATACCATAAGTAATCCCTAATCTGGTTATTTCCCGATCAACACCAAACGTTGAATTATTATTTGTCAACTTAATCGCTGTCGGTCCAAAATATGGCCCCCCCATAAATTTTTTATGTCTGAGTTTATTGTTTTTATATTCAAAAGTACTAGTTTGAAATCCTAGCAGTAATTCGATATTATTCAACTTAAAATCAGAGGAAGCTTTAATGGAATCTATTCCCGAATCCATTCGAACCCGGAATGGAATGGTCAATATACTTATAGCTGTAGTTCTGGATTCGAACTTGAATTTTTCTCCTTGTTCTAGTTTGAAATAAAGACCAGTATCATCGGGATGAACATAAGCTTTTTGTTTTTTTAATTTCGCAAAAGCTGATTGTTGATATTTTTCTGATTGGCTTACAAATATCTTATCTGTTGAAAAGCTAATTTTTGCCTCAAATAAATAAGTGTTTATTTTCGCCAGTTCAATTTTTTTCATTTCTTGTAAAGTGTCCTGGCCAATTATGGTCATTTTTGAGATGGCAAACCATAAGGTATCTTTTCTGCTTTCCCCATTTACTACTTCCTCCTTTATTACAAAATCCCCAATTTCGATGATCTTTCTTTTTGTAGTACCGAATGTTTCGTAATGGGTAGATTTGTAGGGTTTTAAATCTACTTCTCCTTTCGAGTTCTGCGTATATAATCGTTGCCCAATGGGGACTTTTGAATTAAAACCAGGAGAATTTTTTATTTGAGACAAGCCTTGATTCACTAAAATAATATTAAAAAAAAGGAGTAATGCGAAAATTGTAAGCGGCTTAACTTTAAGGATGTTTCTGTTTTTTTTCATAGCTATCGCAATATTTGTTTTAGTTTTCAGCATAATTCTTTTAGCTGTACTTTATATTTTAATTGAAACAGAAAGAGCACTTTATTAGATATACCATAAAGCAACTATTTCTTCCTGTCAAGCCGCTAATATATACATGCTTTTTCGAAATACAACGCATAGAAACAAAGTAATTGCAAATTACAATTTGACCACTAATCCGAACAGTCTCGCGGTATATATTTTCAAAAATTTGGACGTAGAAATATCTTTTCCGAAGTACCATCCTCATATAAAATGATCTGGAGGCCACCTGTATTTTTATTTATGCTTTGCCCCAGGTAATTATACCTTGCTATTTCCAGCTTTGAGTCTGAAGTTTCAAGAGTAGAAATCCCGGTGGTACTACCTAGGCTAATGTTCATTTCATAGGAAAATAGTTGAAACTCAGGGTTACTATCCTGAAATATTTCCGGCATGGAGGCAATGATAAAATATAGGGCAGTGTCGTCGGGAGACATATTTAGACTAAGGGAACCTTGATGGTCATTGCTCATAATTAAGTCATGGAAACTGGCGCCTGTTACACTGTTTTGTACCAATACCTTTCCCTGGAAATAGGCGTT
>JBLHJZ010000597.1:0-3528 GCA_047619515.1 Saprospiraceae bacterium
CAACCAAATTCCTGGCTTCCGGCACATAAGACTCCATACTCAATGGAAATTCCACTCCCTGCATTTTCAAAGACTGAATCCGGTACAAATAAGCAGCACCTTGCATAATCTGTTCTGCTATATCAGTGACCTGTCGGTTTTGATACTGCTCCAGATAAGTCCCTTTGACCCAATCGTTGAAAGCCCCCATGGAAGGACCGCACCAAATCTGATAATCTACCGCCCGATCCGGTGTCCCGGCATTCGCCCAATTGGAAGACAAACCCAAGTACCACCTAAAGATCAAAGCCATTTTCCGGTGAGGATTATCTTTCGCTCTTTCGATTTGCTGAGGATCTCTTTCTTCAAAAAACGCAATACAGCCCTGCCAGATTTCTTCCAATGGTTTCCTGAAAATCTGTTGCTCCATTTTTAGTCGTTCTTCTTGAGGAATCTCATCAATCGACTTATACCTTTTATAATATTCATAGAGCTTTTTGGCGCGGGGGCCAAAGAGCGTTCCCTTTTTTAAAACCTGGAGCTCGACGCCCATTTCAAACATATCCGAAGCCGGAGCACCAATCACATCAGTAGAAGCAACCGTTTGCAATAACTTACGGACATGCTCCGAAGTTCCCGCTTCCACACATGCCTGATTCACGGAGCCAGTGACCACGTAGGCTGCGCCCATCATAAATGCTGCCAATGCAGATGCAGGCGTTGAAATCCCTCCGGCTGCCCCTATTCTTATTTTTTGAGTAAATTTATATTGCTCCTGTAGCTCATCTCTCAATTGAATGATGATCGGTAATAAAGCAACCAATGGCCGGTTGTCAGTATGGCCTCCTGAGTCAGCTTCCACCGTAATATCATCTGCCATCGGAACCTTTGCCGCCAACTCCGCCTGTAAAGGAGTGATTTTCCCTTTTTTCAATAAAGCCTTTAAAAAGGATTCGGGAGCTGGTCCCATAAAATGAGTAGCTACTTCTTTTCTGGAAACCTTGGCAATTACTTTATTTTTGATTAAAATATTTCCCTCGGTATCCTGGCTCAGACCTGCCACCCTGTAATATACGATATGCTCAGTCAAAGCCAAAAAAGCAGAGGCTTCCACCACATGGACTCCTTTTTCTAAAAATAATTTCACTGCTCCCGCTTCTAATGCTTCTTCAACCGGGCTATGGATAAGATTGAAAGCATAAGGTAGCTGAGGTAGGTTTTCCTGTATTTTCTCTATAGCTTGCAACACACGGCTGGGCACCAATCCTGCTGCTCCAAAAGAGCCTAACAGCTTGGCTTTCCCGGTCGCAATCACCAAGGCTTCAGAAGCAATACCATTGGCCATCGCTCCGGTTTTATAAGCATATTTCAGCTTATAATCCTCCCGGAAAGTCGGGTCTCCTAAGTGACTCGCTGTCATTGGGTTCGCAATCGCCAGGACTTGCAATCCTCTACCGGCAGACACCAATTCTCCTGTATTACTCACGCCCATGCGTCCGCGAAAATCCTTCATTATATAGCAGGGCTTATCAGTTTGCAACAGTTTCTCATGAATACTTTTTGCATCAAAAACGATATCTCTTGGTGATCCTTTCCAGAATAGTTGCTGCGGCGTTCCGTTATAATTTATTGTCATTTTTTTCTTTTTTAATTTTTATTTTTGGACTTTGGACACAGAGGGCACTGAGGTTACATAGAGATCACTAAGAATGTCAAATTTACTCTGTGTAACTCTGTGCCTACTTTGTGCCCTCTGTGTCCCAAAAAAACTACGCCTCCTCAATCCCAAGCGCCAAATCAGTTATCTGATAAATCCGCATTTTTCCATTCCACAAATAAGTATCTGCTATAATCGCTAGTTGATTTCCTCGTTGCTCAATCGTTTTGATATGAACTTCCAGATGCATTTCTTTGACAGGCAATAATATCTGACCCCGGTACTTCCAGACGGTTTTATGATTCGCTAATTGTACAAATTTAGGAGATTTAAAATCCTTCCCTAAATCCTGCTGTAAAGCAAAAACCTGCATCGACTGTAAAATAGATTCCACGCCTAGTGATCCGGGCATTACAGGATCCTGGTAAAAATGACAAGTAAAAAACCAGTCATAAGTTTTAATAAACTTAGTCGCATGGATATAACCTTTACCAAATTGTCCCTGATTTTTAGCAATCTTCAATTCGTCCAGTAAATTCAACTGATCTTCCGCTAAACGATAATGCGGTTTTGCATCCGGCGCTTTAAATAATTTCATTTTCCCATACAGAGAATTCAGCTTAATTTGCATGTAATCACTTGCAGATAATTGCTCCGTTGCATACCAGGGTAAAACTTCTGCTCCTTTATCCAGACCAACCTGAGAAGCCAAAGCATCTCCAGGGAAAAAGCCAAAAGATGATTTTCCAATATAAAAAACATGCCCATCAACAGACAACTCAAAAGTATAGTTTTGTAAAATAGTGCCACCAAGAGCCATAGAAGAAACTAAGACCGATTTATTCGAAATAGTCTTTCCTCTAAAATCTGTTCCGGTGGGCAGATCAAACATCTCACCATCGCCATCAAGGTTTCGGAAATATAGATTTTTATCAGCAAACTGTAAGGTACTACCCAGATAAGCGCCCAATAAACCACAGGGCTGTAATGCAATTTCCATCAACACCGAATACGGCATGGTGGCATGTGCATTTTGCTCATAATACCAGGCATTGACTGGCACATCATATTCTGCATAAATAGTGGAAGGTTTAGCAAAATCGCCACGCTTGCCATCTACTTTGAGTACTCTTGATATTAATTGCAAATCAGTATTAGGCTGACGGGAAACAGTCCGGCCATCATAGACTGCGAAGTCAGGGCCAAAACATTTCGACAAATCATCCAAAGCAAAAGTAGTGATGGCTTCTTCATTCATTAATGCTCCTTCCGAACGAGGAGATATTTCTACGCCTGCGGTTTTTTCTAAATATTTAGGATTATCTTTTTCTCGTAACTGCAATCCCAGGTTTTCAAAATGAACGGTCACTACCCCATCAGAAATGATTTCCAGATCCCCAATCACATACGGATTTGGAACTAAGCCAATTTCTTTTATCTCTAATTTATAAATTAATTTGGTGTCTTTTGGTGTGACCTGCTTACGGCAACGAACTTTTTGCGGTACGTCAAACACAGGCTGGTAACGCGCATCTTTGGTCAGGCGTTGCAAACCAAGCATCAACATAAAAAATCGAAGTAGATTTCCGCCGCCTTCAGCCTGAAGTGAACCTGCCAGTACTTGATCATCCTTGAAATGGCAAGGAAAATACCAATCATCCGGTTGCAGGTCTTTTTCCGCAATAATATAACCCAGACCATAAGAACCGCCCGTCAAATCAACGGAAGTAATTCGGTCGATCATCAAAATTTTCTCCGGTGGCAAGCGCAAAGAAGGATTGCGTCCATTTGCAAAATAGGATTCATCTTCAAAGCATTTTTCAATGTCTCCATTGATGAGGTTTTGAAGATCTAATGTTGAAAAAGCCGTTTTTTTCGTCTTTAATAGTGGC
>JBLHJZ010000598.1:0-3510 GCA_047619515.1 Saprospiraceae bacterium
TTTTGAATATTTCCACAATTGGTGCCGAGGATCGTCCATTCCTGGCGGTTGAATGTTCCGAATCCGGGACGGGTAAGGGCGGTATGTTTTTGGTGTTTTTTCATGGCTTTTTTTTGGATTTTTTTTTTTGGACACAAAGGCCACAAAGAAGGCACTGAGTTACACTGAGGATAATTTATATAAATACCATGGCAATCGCCATAATCTAAATACCGATAAAGTCTAGTCTATTACAACAACAATTAAATCTTCGTGGACTTTGTGCTCCTCGGTGGACTCTGTGTCAAAAAATCCTACTTGAGTTCAAAGTCCTTCTTCCCTCCCGTCTTCTTCACCAGCCGGGTTTCTTTAATCACAATATTATGTGAAAACGCTTTGCACATATCATAGATCGTCAATGCCGCTATACTTGCACCAGTCAGTGCTTCCATCTCCACGCCTGTTTTGGAAGTAATACTTGTTTCACATTCAACAACTACTTCCTTGTTCTTGTTCACATGAATCCGCACCTGGCAATTATCCAGGCCGATTGGATGGCAGAGGGGAATCAGGTCGCTGGTCTTTTTGGCAGCCATCACTCCGGCAATAATTGCGGTTTGAAACACCGATCCTTTCTTCGTTTTAATATCGTCATTCTCCAGTTGATCCAGAATCTTATCCTCTAAAACAACGATACTCCTTGCGATTGCTACCCGCTTTGTAATCGCTTTATCACCAACATCCACCATCGAAGGATTTCCTTTATTATCAAGATGTGTAAACTTCTCTTCCATTATCTAATCATTATTTTTATCTTACCCCACAAAGGTACGTGCTTCTGTTGAAAAACAGTAAGTGAAGACAGGATAGTAATAATTGTCCCAAAAAGGAGTGCCAAATTAAAAACATAACAAAACGAAAAATCATGAGTCCTTTCATTGCAGAATTAATCGGCACGATGTTGCTTATTTTAATGGGTAACGGAGTAGTTGCAAATGTTTTACTTTCAAAGTCCAAAGGTAATGGAGGCGGTTGGTTATTGATAAATTTTGGCTGGGGTATGGCTGTTTTTATTGGCGTATTGGTGGCTGGTCCCTATAGTGGCGCTCATCTTAATCCGGCAGTTACTATTAGCCTGGCTATCGCTGGGAAATTTGCCTGGGATCTCGTAGCTTTATATATTCTTGCCCAGATGCTTGGCGCTGCTTTAGGAGCCTTTTTGGTTTGGCTATCTTATAAAGATCATTATTATCAAACAGATAATGTAGCTGCTAAAAAGGGAACTTTTTGTAATACCCCGGCAATAGATAATACGCTTTCTAATTTGATGACAGAAATTATCGCAACATTCGTTTTAGTCTTTAGTGTCCTCTATCTGGTCTCCCCGGAATTCAACGCAAATGTTATCGCTAACGAAACCGTCGGACTCGGCTCAATCGGTGCCCTGCCTGTTGCTTTAATTGTGACAGCTATCGGAATGTCGCTTGGTGGTCCTACTGGCTATGCGATCAATCCTGCACGGGATTTAGCGCCGCGGATTATGCACGCTATTTTACCCATGGGAAAAAAAGGGGACAGTGGCTGGTCTTATTCCTGGATTCCTGTCGTTGGGCCAATATTAGGTGGCGCAGTAGCTGCTGGCTTGTATTTGGCTTTATAGTTACTTTTTACCAACGATGTTTTTGAGGGTTCCGATATGGTCGATTGAAATACTGATCACATCTTTTTCTTCCAGCGTAAAATCATTTGGAGGAACGATCCCCGTACCCGTCATCAGGTAACATCCGGTCGGGAAATCACATTCGCGAAACAGGTAATCGACTAATTCCTGGTGGCTTCTTTTCATCTGACTGATCGAAATGCTGTCTTTAAAAACTGTTATGTTATTTCGTGAAATATCAATCGAAATGCTGGTGTCCGGAGATATTGGCTTTTCAAGGACCAGAAGACAGGGACCAATAGCTGCCGAGCGGTCATAAGTTTTTGCCTGTGGAAGGTATAAAGGATTCTCGCCTTCAATATCCCTGGAGCTCATATCATTTCCGATCGTATAGCCCACGATTTTTTTATTCCTATTTATAAAAAGGGTGAGCTCCGGTTCCGGGACATTCCAGGAAGCATCGCGGCGGATATTTACTTGTTCGTCCGGCCCGGCAACCCGATGGGGTAGGGATTTAAAAAACAACTCCGGGCGTTCTGCCTCATATACTTTATCATAAAAATTATCGCCTCCTGAATCTTTGGATTCCTCCATTCTGGCTTTTTTGCTTCTAAAATAGGTGACTCCGGCAGCCCAGATTTCCTGTGAGTCAATTGGTGCAGCTATTTTTAAATTTTTAAAATCTATTGCCTCCCCGTCTATGTTTTTTAGATAGGAAAATAAATTATCGTGGTTGACCAGATTATCCCAGTGTTCGTTTTTTAGGATGAAAAATATTGCTTCTTTTTCTGCAACTATTCCCTGATTTGTTTTGAATAATCGGAACATATTTTTGTTGATTGGATGGATTAGTTTAGATTGAAATGAATAAGCAACCAAGTTCTTTAATTTTTTAAAAACTTATCAATTTTTTTTTGAATAAGTAAGTAATTGAACAAAATTAAGCAAAGACAAACCTACTAGGTTGCTGTGTTTTATAGGAGCATAAAAATTTAATTCTCAGTACTTTATTTCAAATAAACCGTTCGACTGAGCTCAAATCGAAGCCTAGTAGGTTTTGTTCGAATAAAATTGTCAAAGAAAAACAGTCGTTTGGAAATTCCAAGTGCCTGTTTTGTTTTTATATACGAAAAAAAAGCATTACTTTTACGAACGGAAAGATTCTTTCTTTCCATTTTTTTTCGAATTTCAAAGCCACATTCTTTCCAACCAATCACCTAATACTGTAGGAGTCTCCTGAGACTCCCTAAACTTAGTTCTTAAAACTGAAAACAAATTTCTATGAAAAAGCTAGTACTCTCTTTAGTGATTACACTATTTGCCTGTTCTTTTGCAATGTCTCAAATCGTATTCTCAGAAATCCATTTTAACGCCAGTCCGGTACAGGGTTCTGAAGTGGATTGTGAATTTTTAGAGCTTTATAATGGTTATACCAATGCTATTGACCTATCCGGATGGTCCTTCTCGGAAGGGGTCGGGTATGTATTTCCAAATGGAACCATGCTGGCAAGTGGCGAATACCTCATCGTAACAAGAGGCACGGGAAACTGTAACGATTATGACCTTTCTAGCTCTGTGCGTATTTATACCGGTGCATTGAATAATGGCGGGGAGGCGGTCACCTTAAATAATATTTGTGGCAATGTAGTCACTACCGTTACTTATTCTGATTCCCTGAATTGGGCAGGCCAGGGTGATGGAAATGCAGATGGGGGAGGTCAGTCCCTGCAACTGACTAATATTACAGACGATGCAAATCCTGCTAATTGGACAGATGCTGATCTTCCCACTCCTGAATCAGGTACTTTACCTAACGGGATTCTATCTTATACCCCTGATCCATGTTTCTCTTGTGATGAGGGGATTAGTTG